>VBOO01000033.1 GCA_005877505.1 Nitrospirota bacterium | reverse complement strand
CGGTCACCCACCGATGGAGATCGGTAAACCGGATCGCCAGCGGGTCGGTGTCCGGGTGCCGCTCGATGAGCTGCAGCGCGATCTCTTCGGTATCGTTCCAGTCTAGCTCCATGAGCCGCCTCACAACCGAGCTTGCTGGGCCCGCGGCACTCTAAATATCAGACGTGTCGCGGGATATGCAATACCGCCGGTCAGACATCTGACAGCTTCCTGTCCTTCAACGCCTCCTGCAGCGTGCTGTTCATGAGCTTCTCGGCCAGGCTGTAGGACGCCTTGTCCAGTTGTTCGATGGCCGCCCGGATGGCGCGGTGGTCGACGCCGGCCATGGCGGCCTTGAGGTTGGCGACCGCCCCCTGGATCGCGGGCAGCTCCTCTGGGCTGGCCAGATTGCCGGCGCGCGCCAGCGCCTTCTCCGTGCTCCGCAGAATGCTCTCGGCCTCGTTCATCGCCTCGATCCGTTGCCGTTCCTGAATGTCCTGCTTCGCGTAGACGAACGAGTCGCGGATCATGCGCTCGACCTCCTGGTCCGTCAGGCCGTAGGAGGGCTTGACCTCAACGGACTGCACCTCGCCCGTGCGCACGTCTCGTGCCGTGACGTTGAGGATCCCGTTGGCGTCGATCATGAAGGTCACTTCAATGCGAGGGAGACCGGCCGGCAGGGGAGGAATCTTGAGCTGAAAGCGCGCCAGGCTCCGGTTGTCCTTGGCGAGCTCGCGCTCGCCTTGGAGGATGTGAATGTCCACGGAGGTCTGGCCGTCGACGAACGTCGTGAACAGCTCCTTTGCGCTGGTGGGGATCGTCGTATTGCGGCGGATAAGGCTGCTCATCACGCCGCCCATCGTCTCGATCCCAAGAGTCAGCGGGGTCACGTCGAGCAGGAGCATGTCCTGAATGCCGCCCGACAGGATGTCGGCCTGCACGGCTGCGCCCAGGGCTACCACTTCGTCCGGGTTGAGCTCGCAGTGGGGCGTCTTGCCGAAGAGGGCCTGGACCCTCTGCTGCACGAGCGGCATCCGGGTGGACCCGCCGACCAGCACGACTTCATCCACGTCGGTCGCCGTCATGCCGGCGTCCGCGAGGGCTTGGCGGCAGGGCGCCAGGGTCTTCTCCACCAGATCGTCCACCAGCTTTTCCAGCTCGGCCCTGGTGAAAGTTCGGCGGTAGCGGCCCTTGCCGTCGGGGAGCGGGACCTCCACGACGGTCTCGGTGTCTGTGGACAGACGGCACTTCGCCTGCTCAGCCCGGACGCGCAGGTCCTGCTGGAGGGCGGGTCGTCCCTCCACGGAGAGGCCGTGCTTGGCTTTGAGATCCTGCATCATCACGTCCACGAGCCGGCGGTCGAAATCGTCGCCGCCGAGGTGGGTGTTGCCGTTCGTGGCTAGGACCTCGAAGATGCCGCTCTTGAGCTTGAGGATCGAGATATCGAAGGTGCCGCCTCCCAGATCGTACACGGCGATGATGCCCTGCTTGCGCTTCTGAAGACCGTAGGCCAAGGAGGCGGCGGTCGGCTCGTTGACGATCCGGACTACCTCCAGGCCTGCGATCTTGCCCGCGTCCTTCGTGGCCTGGCGCTGGCTGTCGTTGAAATAGGCGGGAACGGTAATAACGGCCTTGCGGATCTCCTCACCGAAGAAGGTTTCGGCGCGGGCCTTGAGCTCCTTGAGAACCATGGCCGAGACCTCAGGTGGGGTGAGCGACTTGTCCCCGATCTGGAGCCGGATCACGCCGTTCTGCTCGGTGAGCTTGAACGGGAAGTACCGGAGCTCCTCGGTGACGTCCGCGAGGCCCTTTCCCATGAAGCGCTTGACCGAATAGACGGTACGCTCGGGATTGCTGACGAGTTGCTCCTTGGCCGCGTCACCGGCCAGGAAGCCCGAAGATGTGTAGGCGACGATGGACGGGACCAACGTGCGCCCCTCCGGTCCTGGAAGGACCACGGGTGTCTTTCCCTTCATGTATGCGATGAGGGAGTTGGTGGTCCCAAGATCGATCCCGACGATGCGTGCCATCTACACCAACGCCTCCTTGAGGTTCTGCAGCATATTCATCACGTACGTCCGCTCGGAGAGGAGGTCGCGCATCTCCTTCAAGGTCCCTTCCTTGGCGGCAGTCTGAGTCTCGTCGAGCGCGTGTTTCTCGGCCAACTTGTCCCAGATCTGGAAGAGCTCGGCCAGTCGGTTTTCCAGGGCGGCCCGTTTGGCTTCCAAGGTTTTTCTGGCCTTCCGCAGCAAGTCGCCGGCGCGCGCGGCGGATGAGGCGTCGCCCTGCGACTTGGCCGCCTGGAACTCTTCCAGGTGCTCCTGCATCTCGAGGATCGCTTCGAAGAGGTCGGCCGGGGCCTTGCCAGGGATGTCCTTGGCGGCCCCGGCCTCCAGCCGTAAGAGATACTCCACACGCAGGATGGGATCCTTGAGCGTCCGGTAGGCCTGGTTCAGGGTGGCGGAATTGGCCAGGCTCACGGCCCTTTCCATTTCCGACTTGCCCTCGAAAAAGTCGGGATGGAAGACCCGGCTTAGCTCGTAGAACTTGGTCTCCAGGCGGGCAGTGTCAATAGTGAGCTTGCGCGGAAGTCCGAAGCACGAGAAGTAGTCGAGGTCCTTCGAGAGCGGTTGGACCTTCACGCACTGGTTGCAGAAGTACTCGCCGCCGATGTCGGACTGGCAGTGCCAGCACATGCTCCGCGCTAAAGGGAGCTCTCTCCTGCTGATCTCCATCGGGGCTCTGCCGGTTCCGGCTCCTCTAGACACAACGGGCATGGCCACCACGCTGGCCATGCCCCGTGTGTGCAATCTCCTTGGGAGGAAAGGTTAAACGGAGAACGATTCTCCGCAGCCGCAGTTCTTGGTGGCGTTCGGGTTGCTGAACTTGAACTGGCCGCTCACCAGGTCTTTCTGGTAGTCGAGCTGGGTGCCCTGGAGGTAGATCGCGCTTTTCATGTCCACGATGACGCGAATGCCGTCCACCTCGTAGGTCTGATCATATGGGCCGATCTCGGTGTCGAAGTTCACGGTGTAGCTGAGGCCCGAGCAACCCCCACCTTTGACCCCCAAGCGCAGGCCGGCATGGCCGAGGCCCTGGACCTCCTGCAGGCGCTTGACCTCCTTGAGGGCGTTCGGGGTTAACGTCACAATCGGAGTGACTGAGGCGGTGTTTTCCATAGAACGGATCCTTCCCTTTACTTTGCCTGAACGGTCGCTTTCTCGCCTAGGGCTTCACCGGCTGACGCTTTCTTCTTGTAGTCTTGCAGCGCGGCCTTGATGGCGTCCTCGGCCAAAACAGAGCAGTGGATCTTCACCGGCGGGAGGTTCAGCTCCTGCACGATGTCGGTGTTCTTGATCGTGTAGGCCTCGTCGACCGTCCGGCCTTTCAGCCATTCCGTGGCGAGGCTGGAGCTGGCGATCGCCGACCCGCAGCCGAAGGTCTTGAACTTCGCGTCCACGATGCGATCGTTCTCGACCTTGATCTGCAGCTTCATGACGTCCCCGCACTCCGGGGCGCCCACGATCCCTGTACCGACCGTTTTGTCGTCCTTCGGCAGGCTCCCCATGTTCCTCGGGTTATTGTAATGGTCAATGACCTTTTCGCTATAAGCCATGATCCTTCCCCCCTATCTCACTATGGCACGCTTGCCAGACATGCGATGCTTGGAGCTTTGGAATTAATGTACGGCCCATTGGACGGATTTCAAGTCGATCCCTTCTTTCGCCATCTCGTAGAGCGGGGACATCTCCCGAAGCCTCCTCACGGCCTCCACCATCCGCTTGGCCGTATAGTCGACTTCCTCCTCCGTCGTGAACCGTCCGAGCCCGAACCGGATGGAGGAGTGGGCCAGGTCGGAGCCCACGCCCAGCGCCCGCAACACGTAGGACGGCTCCAGCGTGGCCGAGGTGCAGGCCGACCCGGAGGACAGCGCGATCTCCTTGACACCCATGAGCAGGGCTTCACCCTCGACGTACGCGAAGCTGATGTTCAGGTTGTGCGGGAGCCGCTGAGTCGGATGCCCGTTCAGGTAGCACTCGTCGAGGTTCTCCATGATCTGATCCTGCAGGCGGTTGCGCAACGCCGCGATGCGCTTGCTCTCCGTCGGCATTTCATGCTCGCAGAGTTCGCAGGCCTTCCCGAATCCCACGATGAGCGGAACGGGCAGGGTGCCGGACCGCATCCCGCGTTCGTGGCCGCCCCCGTCGATTTGAGGCACCAAGCGCACCCGCGGCCCTTTCTTCCGCACGTACAGGGCGCCAACGCCTTTCGGTCCGTAGATCTTGTGGGCGGTGAAGGACATCAGGTCAACCTTGAGCGCTTCGACATCCACGGGGACCTTGCCGACGGCCTGCGTGGCATCGCAGTGGAAGAGGATCCCCTTCTCCTTGGCGATCTTCCCGATTTCGGCGACGGGGTGGATCGCGCCGATCTCGTTGTTGGCCATCATGATCGAAATCAGGATGGTCTTGTCCGTCATGGCCTTCCGGACATCGTCGGGGCTGACGAGGCCGTCTTTAGCGACCGGCAGGTACGTGACCTTGATGCCCCGTTTCTCCAGAGACTTGCAGGCATCCAGGACCGCGCGGTGCTCCGTCATGCAGGTAATGACGTGGTCGCCTTTCTCCTTGTACATCTCCACGACGCCCTTGAGCGCCAGGTTGTCGGATTCCGTGGCCCCACTCGTGAAGACGAGCTCCTTGGCATCGCAATTGATGAGCTTGGCGATCTGCTTGCGGGCGTGCTCGACCGCTTCTTCGGCTTCCCACCCGAATTGATGGTTGCGGCTGGCGGCATTGCCGAATTTCTCGATGAAGTAGGGCAGCATCGCCTCAAGAACTCTGGGGTCCACCGGGGTCGTGGAGTGATTGTCCATGAAAATCGGGAACTTCATCGCGTCGCTCCTTCTCTTGCCTGTTCTCGTTTACGTTCGATGCCCATACAGTCGGGATTGCGGCACAATCGTGGCCGAGCCGAATTCCTTCATTTCCGCGATCGACATACTATCGAGGAGGCCATAGATGCTGTTTTGGATGTTGCGAAGGGGCGTGCGGATATTGCAGCGCGGCATTTGCATACAGGTGGAATCCTCGTTGTGGTAGCATTCGGTGATGCCCACGTGACCTTCGATCGCTTGGATGACGGACAGCACGGAAATGTCGGCGGGCGACTTGGCGAGGAGATAACCGCCCTTGGGACCGTTTTGGCTGACTATCAAACCCTTCTTCCCCAACTTCTGGAGGACCTTGGCCAGCAGTTCGCCCGGGATGTTATATTCCTCCGCTATCTCCTTGGTGTTGACGACCCGGTCGGCGCCTTTCTCGGACATGTATTGAACAGCCATGAGGGCGTAGTCCGTCTTCTTGGAAAGTTTCAGCATCGCTAAGTCCGATTATTTCAGTCGCCGACTATTTCTATCGGAGACCATCTTGGTCGGGTATAGCTTATCATCCATGGAAAATGCTTGTCAATATAAAACTTTTAGTTTAAATTCCAATGCCTTAAGACAACTGGCTGGAGGCACTCTATGAGCCCAGTTCGTGTCAGGTTTGCGCCGAGCCCTACCGGATATCTGCATATCGGGGGGGTACGTACCGCTTTGTTCAATTGGCTCTTTGCCAGACACGAGAAGGGAGTCTTCATCCTCCGGATCGAAGATACTGATCGCGAGCGGTCTACTCCTGAGGCGATTCAAGCCATCCTGGACGGCCTGAAGTGGGTGGGATTGGACTGGGATGAGGGGCCCATCTATCAGACCGCACGCCTGGCTCTCTACAAGGAGCACGCCGAGCGACTGATGGCAGAAGGCAATGCCTACTTCTGTTACTGCACGGAAGAAGAACTGGAGGCTCGCCGGGCTGAGGCGTTGGCCCGCAAGGAGCTTCCCAAATACGATGGACGGTGCCGCCGACGTACCGGTCCGGTCCCTTCCGGGACTTCACCGGCCGTCCGTTTTGTGACGCCCCAGACGGGCCAGACCGTCGTCGAGGATCTCATCAAGGGACGGGTGACCTTCGACAATGCACAGTTGGATGACCTGATCATCCTCAGGTCGAACGGGCTCCCGACCTACAACTTTGGCGCAGTGGTGGATGATGCCGTGATGCGCATCACGCACGTCATCCGGGGCGATGACCATTTGAACAATACCCCTCGCCAGATTCTCCTGTACCGGGCCTTGGGCTATGACCCGCCGCTGTTCGGCCATCTGCCCATGATCCTCGGCCCTGATAAGGTCAAACTGTCCAAGCGACATGGCGCCACCTCGGTGCTGGAGTACCAGGAGGAGGGGTATCTGCCGGAAGCGGTGGTCAACTATCTGGTAAGACTGGGCTGGTCCTACGGGGATCAGGAGGTCTTCGCCGTACCGGAGATGATCGAAAAGTTCACCCTGGAT
>VBOO01000032.1 GCA_005877505.1 Nitrospirota bacterium | reverse complement strand
TTGGTCAAAAGTTCTCCTAGATACGGCAAAGCAAATTCCGCATCGGTGCGAGTTTCATATTGACGCGTGTGCTGGGAAAAGTGGGGTCAGAGTCCACTTATTCGTTCGGTCGTTTCAGAAAAGGGACTCTGACCCCACTTTTACTCCTTACCCCACTTTTACTCTCACTCCGGCAGGGGCTGTCCCTTCGTTTCAGGCGCAAACGGCAGGATCAGCAGACCCACCAGATAGATCAGGGCGATGGCGCTGGCCGCGCGGCCAAAGCTGCCCAGCGACGTCACCAGATAGCCTGTGAGGAACGGACCGCCCGAGGCGAGCACCCGCCCGGCGTTGAAGCAAAAGCCCGCCCCGGTCGCCCGGATGCGGGTCGGGTAGAGTTCGGGAAGATAGATGGGGAACCCGCTGAAGATCCCGTTGTTGAAGAACCCGAGCAGGGGGAGCAGCAGCAGCACGTGCACGTAGGCGTGCGGAGTCAGGAAGGTGATTGGTAACATCACGAGGCTCCCCGCACACATCAACGCGAAAACGGGTCGCCGCCCGAGGCGATCCGCCAGCGCCCCGAAGCTGAGATAGCCGATCAGCGCCCCCGCATTGAGCGCCATGGTCGCGTAGCTCTTGTACTGCTCCAGCGTCCTGGCGCCCAAGCCCTTCATGTCCGGGAGGGCCCCGATCAGGGTGGGCGTCCAGTTGGTGGCGCCCCAGAGCCCGAACACCGCCACAAACGCCAGGACCGACCCGACGAGCGTCGGACGGCGCAGGCGGCCCTGGAACAGCTCGACGATCTTGATCCGATGGATGCCTGCGGCCTGCTCCTGCGCGCGCGCCTTCACCCAGCGTTCCGGTTCCTTGACCCACAGACGCACGAGCAGGGCCACGAGGGCCGGCACGACGCCCACCACGAACAGCACCCGCCAGCCGAATCCACGCAAGAGCAAGTTGAACAGGGCCGCAAGAAAGAATCCCGCCGCCCAGGCAGATTGTAAGATGCCGGCCGCCTTGGCGCGTTTCTCTTCAGGCCAGACCTCTGCCACGAGCGACGCGCCGGCCGCCCATTCCCCGCCGATCCCCAGCGCCGTCAGGAACCGGTAGATCGCCAGATGCCACCAATCCTGCGAGAGCGCCGCCAGACCGGTGAATGCAGCGTAGATGAGGATCGTGATGATCAGCGTTTTGGTCCTACCAATATAATCGGCCAGGACCCCGAACAGCACGCCTCCGATCGCCCAGCCGATCAGGAACACCGAGAAGATGATCCCGCCGTAGTGGCCGATCTCTCCGTCGCTAACCGGCGCGCCACCCGACGCCAGCAGGTCATGCAAGGCCGGATGGAGGACCAGCGCGTAGATCATCGCGTCCATGGAATCGAAGACCCAGCCGAGCCAGGCCACGAGCAGGACCCGCCATTGGTAGGGCGTGACGCCGTGACGCCACGAGTGGGCAGTTCGGAGGGTGCTCACAGAGAAGCGGCACGTTACCCCAGAGCGCCGCCCGTGTCAATGCGAACCGCCACCTTGAAGGGACTCCCGGTCAAGCCTACACTGCGCCTGTGTCGCGAGGCGCGCAGGTCCTCCCCGTGCTGGCAAGGCCGACTCTTGTCATCGCGCTGCTCGCGACGTCGGTTAATATGAGTCCATCCAGCCAGGAGGCGTGGACGCCGGTGACGATCCCCCCTGACGCGCTCAGAGCACACGTGCAGGCGCTCGCCGGCGAGATCGGCGAGCGGAACACGTTCCGACCCCAGGCCCTGCGGCGCGCGGCCGACTACATCGAACGAGCCTGGCGCACCCAGGGGTACGCCGTAACGCGGCAGGAGTATGCCCTCGGCCCGGACACGTGGGCGAACTTGGAAATCACCCGCCGCGGGCGAGAGAACCCGGACGACGTCATTCTCGTCGGCGCGCACTATGACTCGGTGATCGGCAGCCCCGGCGCCAACGACAACGCGACGGGCGTCGCCGCGCTGCTGGAGTTGTCCAGGCTGGCGGCCGCTCGGGCCCAGGGCAAAACTGTGCGGTTCGTCGCCTTCGTGAACGAGGAGCCGCCTCACTTCCAGACGGCCCAGATGGGCAGCCACGTGTACGCAAAGCAGGCGCGAGCCCGTGGGGATCGGATCCGCGCCATGCTCTCGCTCGAAACGCTCGGCTATTACAGCGAGGCGTCCGGCAGCCAGGTCTTCCCGTTCCCGTCAGTCCTGTACCGGCTCTTCTACCCCGACCGAGGGAACTTCGTCCTGTTCGTGTCAAACCTCGGATCGCGGCCGCTCCTGCGTCAGGCCGTGGAGTCGTTCCGGGCGCAATCGGATTTTCCAGTCGAATCGATCGCCACCTTCGAACTGGTGCCGGGAGTGGACTGGAGCGATCACGGCTCGTTCTGGGCGGAAGGCTATCCCGCGCTCATGGTCACCGACACGGCGCTGTACCGGTACCCCTACTACCACACCGAGCAGGACACACCGGAGAAGGTCAACTATGGCGCGCTGGCCCGCGTCGTGGACGGCCTCGCCGGCATGCTGTGGGCCCTCGGCCGATGACTCAGCCGGCCTTGCGCGGGTCGGGATGGGCCAGCACCGCTTCCGCCTGGGCCTTGCGATAGCGGGAGAGCGCTTCGCGGACCTTCGGATATTTATTCGACAGGATCGCCGCCGCCAGGAGCGCGGCGTTCACCGCTCCGGACCTTCCGACCGCCAGCGTCCCCACGGGGATCCCGGCCGGCATCTGCACCATCGAGAGCAAGGAATCCAACCCTTTGAGCGCCTTCGACTCCACCGGTACGCCGAGCACGGGCAGGGTTGTCTTCGCCGCCGTCACGCCCGGAAGGTGGGCCGCGCCGCCTGCCCCGGCGATGATCACTTCCAGCCCTCGCCGCTCGGCCGATTCGGCGTACGCGAAGAGGTGATCCGGCGTGCGGTGGGCCGACACCACGCGCACCTCAAACGGGATGCCCAGCTTCTCCAGAGTCCCGGTGGTATTGGCCATCGTCTCCCAGTCGGACTTGGAGCCCATGATCACGCCGACGAGTGGGTGTGCGCTATTGCTCTTGCGTCGTACTTTCTGGGGCGCCGCCTTTCGCATGCCGGATCCTCCGTGAACGTCGGAGCAGGCCAATCTTATACAAATGAGGGCTAGAGGTCTATGCCGAACCGTGGCTCGAGGATCGCTTCGCTCCGGCATTTCGGGCACCGGCTCGGCCGGGTCAGGCGGGTGCGCCCGCGAAAGACGAAGCCGCAGTCCTGGCAGCTTGCCGGCTCTATGTAGAACTGGCCCTCTCCAGCCCCGGCCACCGACTTGACGATGTGCGCGAGATGTTCTTCAACCTGCCGTTCGGGAATGCCCAGGCGATGCGCGAGGTCTCGGGCCGAGCAGCGCGCGCCGGTGAGCACCTGCACGATCTGCTGTCGGACGGTCAGCTCTGAATCAGGCCCGCCGGGCACTACTCGAACTCGGTCGGCGCGATGCCGTAGCGCAGCTCCAGATCGAACTCGTCGATGAGGTTATTGGCAGTCTCCTGCCCAAGCTCCGACCGCACCTCGCCGATCACCTGATCGATCATGGGCGCGGCTTGGTCGCCGAACTGTACGATCGCGCCCTGAATCCGTTGCCGCGCGTCATCGATCGTCATAACCCTGTCCGTTCAGGCCAGGTCTCGCATAAGTGCCCATCCTAGCATTGATCGGCGCGCCCCATCCAGCGAGATCGCGTTGCCGTTCCTCCTGCGCCTGTGCTATCTCTCCTCCATGCGCCGCCGAATCCTTCCCCTCATTGCGGTCATGCTGCTGGTCATGTGTGTCAGCAAAACGCACGGCGCGGGCCCAGGCATCCAGGAGTCCCAGCTGGGCAAGGTCGAGTTCCCCACCTCCGGCTCGGAGCACACGCAAGGCCACTTCCTCCGTGGCGTCGCCGCGCTGCATTCGTTCTGGTACGAGGAAGCCCTGGAAGCATTTCGCGCCGCCACGAAGGCCGACCCGGACTTCATGATGGGCTACTGGGGCGAAGCCATGGCCCACAACCATCCGCTCTGGAAGGAGCAGGACACGGAGGCCGCCCGCCAAGCGCTCGCGAAGATCATGGACAGCGCAAAGCTCACGCCACGAGAGCGGGCGTATCTAAACGCTGTGAAGGTCCTCTACGGAGAGGGCGACAAGGGGGCCAGGGACAAGGCCTATTCGGCCGACTTGGAGAAGATCTACCGGGACTATCCCGAGGACCTGGAGGCAGCGTGCTTTTACGCGCTCTCGCTGCTGGCCGTCGCGAGCCAATCGGACGAACGGATACGCACCCGGATCCAGGCAGGCGCGCTCACGCTCGACGTGTTCAACAAGAACCCCGATCATCCCTGCGCCGCTCATTACACCATTCACGCGTTCGACGACCCGGACTACGCGATCCTGGCGCTGCCGGCCGCGCGGCGGTATGCCAAGATCGCGCCCGAATCCCACCACGCCCTGCACATGCCCGCGCACATCTTCCTCCAACTCGGGATGTGGCCGGAGGCGGCAACATCGAACGAAGGAGGGTGGGCGGCATCCGTCGCCTGGGTGAAGCGCAAGAGCCTCCCGCTTAGCCATCGCGATTATCACAGTCTGTACTGGCTCCAGTACGTGTATTTGCAGCAAGGCCGCTACAAACAAGCCGAAGACCTGCTCGCGCTCAAGCAGAAGGACATGGCGGAAGCCAGCGACCATGACGCACCGGCGAAGTCCTTCGGTCATAAGGGCGATGTCGGGCGCTACTTCGATGAGATGGTGGCGACCCATGTCGTTGAAACGGAGAGGTGGGGCGCGGCGCGGCTTTTTGATTCGTCTGGGTCAAAGAACGACGGGAAAGCCCGCGCTCTCCCCCTGTACGTCCGCGGCCTAGCCGCGGCCCAGAAAGGGTCGCCCGAGACCGCCACAATCCTGGCTGATCTACAGACGCTCCGCAAGGAAGCCAAGGACACGGACCAGTCACGTCGCGCGAAGCCGTACGAGGTCCGGGAGCTGCAGGTGGCGGCCGTCGCCCGCGCGGCGAAGGGCGCATACGAGGAAGCGATCGCGTTGATAAAGAACGCAGCGGATCTGGAGGAGAAGTTGCCGCCGCCCTCCGGGCCCCCCGAAATGATCAAGCCCTCGCACGAGCTGTTCGGCGAGATTCTCCTGCGCGCAGGGCGGCCTAAAGAGGCGGTCCCACAATTCGCGACGTCCCTCGTGAGACACCCCATGCGCGCCCGGTCCCTGCTCGGGGCGGCCCGCGCCGCGGCGCAGAGCGGCGATCGCTCTGGCGCGGTGAGCGCCTATGCAACCCTGTTTCGGGTCTGGGCGCAGGCTGACCCCGACTTGTCGGAGGTCCGGGAGGCTCGAGAGTACGTCAAGCAGGCAAGCCGCTGACCTCTGAGAACACCCTCGTCGAACCTGTTTGTTGAGCGTGGGGTGGGTAAGGGGTTTCGAACCCCCGACCTCCGGATCCACAATCCGGCGCTCTAACCAACTGAGCTATACCCACCACCCGGCGGAGAGTCGTTGTGGTCTGATGGCGAGGAACGACGAATCCTAGCAGACGTGGCAAGCACCCCGCAACCTATCCCCCGTGCGTCAAGGCGACTTCGATTTCGGTCTGGATGGCCCTAGCGGCCGCCGCGGGATCGGCGGCATCGCGAATGGGCCGTCCGACGACGAGATAGTCTCCACCGGCGGCAATGGCGCCGGCTGGCGTCGTGACGTGAACCTGGTCGTCATGCGAGGTCCCGGCAGGACGGATCCCTGGGATCACGAGAATCGGACCTTTGCCCAGCTCCCGGCGGATCATCGCCGCTTCGGCACCGGAGGCCACGACGCCGTCGGCGCCCGCCGAGATGGCCACGCGCGCCCTCTTCAGGACCGTGTCGAGGACGGATCCTACGACGCCAATTTCCAGCAGGTCCGCTTCATCAAAGCTCGTCAGTACCGTCACGGCCAGGATCTTCATCCTGCTCAGGCCGCGGCCCTCGACGGCAGCCCGCACGGTCTGGCCGGTGGCGTGGATGGTGAGAAACGCCACGCCGAGCTCGGCGGCTGCTGCTGTGGCCCGCTTCACCGTCTCTCCAATGTCGAGCAGCTTGAGGTCGAGGAAGACCCGCTTGCGCTGCGCGAGGGCCCAGCGTACGACATCGGGCCCGGCAGCCGTAAAGAGCTCCAGGCCGATCTTCACGAACCTCACCGAGTCCTCCACGCGGTCGAGCAGGCGCTTGGCCTCATCGGCCGACGGAACGTCCAGCGCGAGGATCAGCCGCTCGCGAGGCTCAATCGCCACGTACGGTCCTTGACTTCTGAACACGCGCCATGGTAGCAGTCATGCCCTGTCTTAAGACGGAGCTATACCATGCCGGTTGTCCATAAGAATGTCCTGAAGGCCGCCCGCCAGGCCCTGAAACGGCGGGCCCGGAACCGGGCGGTGTTGTCCGGCGTCAAGGGCGTGATCAAGAAGCTACAGACCGCCATCCAGCAGAAACAGACTGAGCAGGCGACGACCCTGCTCCGCGAAGCCTCGCGGGCCTTACAGCGCGCCGCGTCCAAGGGCGTCATCCATCGCAACGCCGCCTCCCGCAAACTGTCCCGTCTCACCGCGCAGATGCGAAAGGGCGTGACGGCGTAGCCCGGTCGGCGCTCCGGCAGAGATTCAGCACCAGGCACTCCATCTCAAGCCGCTCCTTCCGGCGCCCTCCGCCTCCGCCTTTCAAGCGAGAGTCGGTCT
>VBOO01000031.1 GCA_005877505.1 Nitrospirota bacterium | reverse complement strand
CTCATGATCGGGTTCGGCGCGGCCTTCGGCTATACGGTCATGTCCCGTATGTCGCTCCTGATCGGCCGGTTCTCGGACCTCATCACATATGCGGGCGCCAAGTACGGCTACGCGTCGCTGGTGCTCTTAGCGCTGGCGGCGCTGGGCTTGGCTGCCCGGGAGCTGCTGTCTCGTCGTGCTTCAAGCGAAGGCCCTCCATCGTGACGTTCCTTGCCGGGTTCTTCGCCCGTCCGGTATACTGCCTCTCACCCTGATCCTTCCCCCTCGAAGGGGGAGGAGAGGGAGTGCACGCATGAACCCCACGACGAAACCGGGAGCGATCGAGTACCCCAAGCTGCGCAATCTCGAGTTCTTCCCCGTGCGCGAGGGCGAGACGCAGTCCGTCGGGTTGCGCGATGCCGAGGGCATCTCGGACGGCATCCTCTTTCTGCCCCCCAACATCTTCTATCTGGTGCAGTTCCTCGACGGGAAGCACACGCGGAATCAGATTGCGGGGGAGTACCTCAAGCGCTTCGGCGAAATCCTCATGCCGCAGTGGGTGGACAAGTTCATCGCAGACCTGGACGAGAAGCTCTTCCTGGAAGGCGAGCGGCTCGACGCGGCGAAACAGGCGCTGTCGGAGAGCTTCCGGGCGCAACCCACGCGGCCGGCGATGTTCGCCGGAAAGAGTTACGAAGCCGACCCTGGGAAGTTGAAGCAGCAACTCGACGGATTGTTCCGGTCGAAAGAGGGACCCGGCAGCGCTCCGTCCGAGAACGCCGGCAAGGCGCTCAAGGCGATTGTCGCCCCGCACGTGGAGATCAACACGGCGGGGCCGCTCTACGCCTGGGCCTATAAGGAGGTGCGGGAAGCCACGACGCCCGACGTGTTTGTGATCCTCGGGGTCGCACGCGGGATCATCCAGACCCTCTTCGCGTGCACGGACAAGGACTTCGAGACCCCGCTCGGGCTCGTGAAGACTGATCGGGAGTTCCTGCGGCTCTTCCGTGAGCAGGGGGGCGAGGTGTTCTTTGAGGAAGACCTCGCCCATCGCAAGGACCACGCCATCGAGTTCCAGGCGGTGTTCCTCCAGCATCTCCTCGGCCACACAAAGCCGTTCACGATCGTGCCGGTGCTCTGCTCGTTCTCACACCTGCATTTCGGCCATTCGGACATGATCGCGCAGGGGGCGCGGATCGGGCAGTTCATCGAGGCATTCCGCAAGACCCTGGCGGCGTTCGGCAAGGAGGTCTGCTTCGTGGTCAGCGGGGATCTGGCCCACATCGGCATGCGCTATGGTGATCTCAAGCCGCCGACGGACTTCTCGTTCCACAAGACGATGCAATCGGACCTGGCGATGCTCAAGCACGCGGAGAACGGTGATCCGGAGGCCTTCTTGCAGTTCATCCAGAAGGAGGACGACGCGCGCCGCATCGGACTGCTTCCGCCGCTCTACACGATGCTGAAGCTGCTGGACGGGGAAAAAGGGACTGTGCTGCGCTACGACCGCGCCACCGTGGACCAGTACAACTCCACCGTCACCTACGCCGCCATGGCCTTTTATTGACATTGAATCCCCTCTCCCCTTGAGGGAGAGGGTCAGGGTGAGGGGTATCTTCAAGCTTATCCCTTCCCATAAGTTACGAGCGGGTGGCGCCTGGCGGATTCCATCTGAGGAGTCGTCCAGCTCGAACAGAGAAAGGGTTCGATCAGCACGGTTTTCACGCCTCCTCTTTACCTCCTTTTAACGATCCTCTCCCACAGTCGTTACATTAGCGCAGTACCCTCTAGGCTATCGATTTGCGATGGATCCTATAAAGGCATTTGCCTACGTTGAAGGAGGGTAGTATGCGAGACACTCATTCGTACCGTCTGCAACTCATCGCGGTAGCCGGGGCGTTAGCTGTTCTGAGTGGGTGGTCCACGGTGAGCGAGGCTCAAACCGTCTCCGGTCAGGGGAGCGTGGTGCGAGCGACCGTGCAAGGACTGGGGACCGCGCTGGCCGACACCGGCACGCTCGGCGGGTCACGTGACGCACGGGAAGCATCGCAGCCCAAGGTGAGCGTCCCATCCTTGCTGACGGGGGAGGTCCTGCACGCCACCACGATTGGCTATCCGGGTGAGGTTGACTCCGAGGCTTCCCTCGGTAACCTGAATATGACGGTCGCAGGCTATAGCATCTCCGCCGATCTCGTGATGGCGCGGGCACTGTCAGTCCTGGGAAGAGCCGGCACCGGTGTGACGAATATTGCTGGGCTCACAATCGGTGGAGTGCCTGTGATCCCCACCGGCACTCCGAATCAGATCCTTTCGTTTGCTGGTCTGAATATCGTGCTGAATGAGCAGATTCTCTCGCCAGGCGGCATTATCGTGAATGCCTTGCATGTCAGGTCCCTTGACGGGTTGACCGATGTCGTCATCGGGTCCGCGAAGGCCGCGATCACACCCTTCTGACGTCATCCGCCGGAGGACGAAGTCTGGTTAACGATTTGATGAAACAAGCGCAATAATTACACGGGGGTGCAACAATGCGTAGAACGATCTCCATCTTGTTCGTATTCGTAGCGGTATTGGCCCTGACAGGAGGACTCCCAGGTGGTTCTGTCAGTGCCCCGCCCCTGCCGAATCCATGCGACTTCGTGACCGGGGGCGGCTTCATCGTCCGCGACAATGGTGCCCACGGAAATTTCGGTGTGGCGGGCGGATGCAAGAATGGTAATTTGTGGGGGCACTTTGAGTACGTCGACCATGGCAGCGGACTGGCCCCGGCCACGGCGCCCACGCCCTTTCGCGTTCACGGGACAGGCGTCACCGGGTATTTCTCACCCTTACCTGACCCTAAAATACGTGAAATTAGTGGCACAGCCGAGACCAACGACCCTACCTTTCCTCTGGTTGACTACTGCGTCCGCGTGACTGACAATGGCGAACCAGGTGTCAATAACGACGAGTTCGTAATCCGGCTCTCTGTATTCGGAGTACCAATCTATACGACCGAATTCAATCCGAACAGCTTGGGGGGTGGCAACATCCAGCTTCATAAGCCAAACCCTTCAACGACGGGGTCCTTCTCGAGTAGTTCCTGCTTGTTCAATCCTCGGTAGCTCGCGGGAGTGAGTGGAGTCGCCGAGCGGGCGTGGGGACAGATTTCAAATCTGTCCCCGTGGGCGCCTGTGATGTGGTGTGGTGGTGGCGTCGTGACGATGTCACCACCCCAACCATCCAACGACCCCACGCCAGTCGGCGACAGCAATTGTCTTAGACCCGCTCTTCTATTTCCGCAAACCGTCTCCTGGTCTCACCAGTAGCCACAGCAGGCCGCCGATCGCACCAATCGCGGCGGCGAAGCTCAGGGACACGCTCCAGCCGAACTGCTCGGCCAGCCAGGGCGTGAGCGTCGGCGAGAGCGTCCCCCCGACGTTGGCGCCGGTGTTCATGATACCGGACAGCGTACCGGCGTGGCGGGGCGCCAGGTCGATGGTGCTCGCCCAGAACGCGCCCACTGTGAAGTAGAGGAAACCCGCGCCGAGCGACAGCAGCGTGATCGCCGTGTAGGGTTCCGCGATCTGTGTGCCGACCACGATGCACAGGCCAGAGAGCAGCATCCCAGCGCAGCCGACTCGAGAACGCCCGGCGTTCACGCCGAACGAAGCGGCGACGCGATCCGTAACCCAGCCGCCCAGCGGGCAGAGCGCGGTCATCGCCAGAAAGGGACCGGACGCGAAGAAAGCGCCGCGGAGCACGTTGAAGCCCCGCTCGCTCACCAAATACAGATAGAACCAGGACATATAGACGTAGGCGACGTAGCCTAGCGCAGTGTAGCTGATGACCAGCCACCACACGGAAGGGGTCCGCGCGAACGCCCGCCAGGGTACAGGCTCTCTCTCACCCTTGCCCTCTCCCAGGTTTTCCCCTCTCCCCGCCGGCGGGGAGAGGGTGGGGGTGAGGGGCGTGTCCTTGATGATCGCCAGCTCCGCTTGGTTGACGCCGTAGTGCTGCTCGGGACGGTCGGTCGCGTACCAGCTCCACAGGCCGGCGATGAGCAGGCCCGCGAGCCCGCTCGCATAGAACGCGCTCTGCCACCCGAAGTTCACCATCATCCACGCGACGAGCGGGGGCGTGATGGCCGACCCGATGCCGATGCCGCCGATCGAGACGCCCATTCCCAGTCCCCGCTCGCGGAGCGGGAACCAGTGAGCCACCGCGCGGTTGAAGTTGGGAAGCGCCGCAGCCTCGCCGACGCCGATCAAGAACCGGATCAGGATGAGCGAGCCCAGGACCCCCAGCCACTCGGCTGCAGGCACGGTGCCGGAGACGGCCGTGCAGGCTGTGAACACGGACCACCAGACGACGGCGCCGGCCAGCACCAGACGGGTGCCCCACCGGTCCCCCAGCCATCCGCCCGGGACCTGGAAGAGGGCGTAGCCCAGCACGAAGGCCGAAAAGACGTAGCCCAACTGCATCTGGGTGAGCCCGAGGGCCGGCATCATCTGCCGCCCGGCGACCGAGATGTTCACCCGGTCCACATAGGTGATGATGCTGATCAGCGTGAGCAGCGCCAGGATTTTCCAGCGCGTACGGGAGGGGGCGGGCCCGGCGGCCGGGTTGGGCGAAGGCGATGGCACGGCGCGCGGATTATACCCTAAGACCAGGCCCTTCGCTTCGCTCAGGGTGACACAAGAGCTCAGGGTGACATCTCACCGTTGGCATTTTTCGAGCCGTCGGGTAAGATCGGCCCCGTGTGGAACCTGCGTCGCACGTTCGCGTGGCTCGTCCTCGTCCCCCTCGCCATCCTGGCCGCTCTCATCCTCTCGCTCCCTCTTATCCTGAACAGCGCCGACTACCAGGCGCTCTTGATCTCGCAGGCCCAGGAGCAGCTTCGTCGGAAAGTGGAGATGAAACGCGCCCACGTGGAGGTGTTTCCCTACGTCCGGATGACGCTCGATGATGTCGTCATCCGGGAAGCCGATGGCCGGGAGGAGTTCCTCTCCACCGCCCACCTCTTCATCGACTTGCGGATCTTTCCGCTCTTGAAGCGCAAGGTCCTGGCCAAGCGGATCGCGCTGGACATGCCCAAGGTGAAGATCAAGCGCGGTCCCGATGGCAAGCTGAACATCTCCGATCTCTTTACCGCGACCGCCGACACGAGCGGTTTTACGACCCCGCTGCTGGGCGAGGAACTCTCCATCGCCGACGGGGAGATCGCGTTTGAGGACACCTTCGGCTCGGCCCTTCCCCGGGCCGTTGCGTTCCAGCATGTGAACACCACCGTGAAGCGGACTGGCCTGCAACTGGGGTATCGGTTCTTCGCCGTGGTGCCGCAGGAGGCCGGCGACGCGACGATCACGGTGACAGGCGAGATCGCCCGGCAGGCAATCGAGCAAGCGGGTGCGGGAGGCAGGGCGACCGGACGAGTGGAGGCCAAGCGAGTGGGCCTGGCGCGGTTCGCTCCATTCCTGAACGACAACGTGTTTCTGCGCGGAGTGCAGGCGCCGTTTGATCTGGCGGCCTCCTACCAGTACCGCTGGGCGGAAGGCACGCGCGCGCTGGACATCAAGGACCTGACCGCGACGGATGGCAAGGTGACGATCACGGGCGGATTCGGCCTGGCCAAATTGTTTACGCCCCGCCTGCAGTTCACAGCCTCGCTGACGACGACGCCGTTTAAGCTCGAGTCCCTTGTCGCCAGCATACCCGAAGAGGTGATCCAATCGCATTCGCTGGGGTTTTTAAAGGATGCCCAGGTGGCCGGTGCGGTGCAATTCGTCTCGTTGCAGGTGGGATGGATGCCTGAGCAGGAGCGCCGGCTGACCGTCCAGGGGGAAGTGGACCTGTCGGAAGGCAGCGCGGTGGTGGGCGCCCATCGCGTCCCCCTTTCTGATGTGAAGGGCAAGCTCCGGGTCACGGCGGACCGCATCGCTATCGAGCAACTGACGGGCCGGTACGGTTTGGCGGAGGCGACGGAGGGACGGGGCGAGGTG
>VBOO01000312.1 GCA_005877505.1 Nitrospirota bacterium | reverse complement strand
CCGGCCCGCGGACCCTGGAGCACATCGTGGACACCGTGCTCTACTGTGAAGGGGAGAAGAGCCAGGCGTACCGGATCCTCCGGGCGGTGAAGAACCGGTTCGGCTCCACCAACGAGATCGGCGTGTTCGAAATGACGGACGCCGGGCTCAAGGAGGTCGCCAACCCGTCCGCGTGGTTCCTGTCGGAACGGCCGCAGAAGGCGACCGGCTCCGTGGTGGTCGCGAGCCTGGAGGGCACACGCCCCATCCTCATTGAATTGCAGGCGTTGGTCTCGCCGACAAGCTTCCCCATGCCCCGGCGGACGGCGAACGGCGTGGACGGCAACCGGATCGCGCTCCTGGTCGCGGTGATGGAGAAACGGATGGGCCTCAACCTCAGCGGCCAGGACATCTATGTGAACGTGGTCGGAGGGCTTCAGATCGAGGAGCCGGCGCTGGATCTCGGCATCGTAGCGGCCGTGACCTCCAGCTTGCGGAACCGGCCCATCGCCCCCACGACGGTGGTGTTCGGCGAGGTGGGCCTGGGCGGAGAGGTGCGGGCGGTCGGCCACAGCGAGATCCGCTTGCGCGAGGCGGCTAAGCTGGGCTTCCGGCGCTGCCTGTTGCCGGAGCGCAATCTGGAGAAAATGCCGCCAATCGAGTCCATGGAGCTCATCGGAGTAGCGGAAGTGGGACAGGCCCTGGATGCGGTTCTCACCTAACGCGTGGATTGATCGTGTGTGTAGAGGCACGGCGCGCCGTGCCCCTACGAAAGGCCTGCTGGTAGGGGCAGCCGTGCTGTTATTGCAGGCCGGATGCGCGCGGGCGCCGGTGATCCCCCCAGCGCCGCTGATCACGACGGCGGAGGAATTGGTGATCCTGCTCCGGGAGCGGGAAATCGCCGTCGAGACCCTGAAAGTCCAGTTCGCGGTCGAGGCGTCTGGCGCGGCATTGAAGGTCCCCCAGCGCATGGAAGCGGCGATGGTCTATCGGCGTCCTGGCACCATTCGGTTGCAGACCTTTGCTCGGATGGGCTTTCCGGTGTTTGACCTGGTGCTCGCCGACGGTCAGTATCGCCTGCTGTACCCCATGCAGGGGAAGTCCCAGAAAGGGTCGGTCGCCGAGCTTGATCACAAGGGCGCCCTTGGCGCGCCGATCTCGCTGGGCCTGCTGGCGACCCTGGGGAGCCTGGGCGGGATGTTCCTGCCGACGGATCAGGTCGTCCTGCGCGAGGAGAACGATCAGTATGTGCTCGATGTGATGCCCGTGTCCGAAGGAGGAAACGTCGCGCGACGCCTGTGGTTCACGCGCAGCACGTTGGAAGTCGCCCGCCAGGACCTCTTCGACGCATCGGGGGCCTTGCAGGCGACAATGGTCTATCAGGACTATCGCGCGGTCGGCTCCACAGCGGCGGGTCCTTTGACGTGGCCCACGCGTGTGCAGGCGGAGGACGGCATGGGCCGCACCAAGCTGGTGCTGACCTTTCATGATGTGATCGCAGGATTGGGGCTCGGTCGGGGTGGGAGGGGATCATTGATGCGCGTGCTGGCGATCGAAACCGCGACCCCTGCCCAAAGCGTGGCCTTGCTGGACGAGGATCGCCTCCTGGCCGACGCATCGTATGACGCGAGAGGCTCGCGCGGCGGGCTGCTCCTGCCCACGGTGGATCAGGTGCTCCGGAAGGCCGGCGTGGCGGCCAAGGATCTCGACGCGGTGGCGGTGTCGATCGGGCCCGGATCCTTCACCGGGTTGCGCGTCGGCCTGGCGACGGCGAAAGGCCTCGCGCTGGGGACCGGCGCGGCGGTGGTCGGGGTTTCCACGCTGGAAGCGCTCGCTGCAGCCTACGAGCCGGCCGCGGAGGTCACGATCTGTACGCTGCTCGACGCGTACCGGGGCGAGGTCTATCTGGCCGTGTTCAAGTTCCTGGCCGGACGTCTCGAGCGGCTGCACACGGATGCCGTCCTGGCTCCGGAAGCCGTCAAGGAGGCGCTGGCCGACATCGAGCAGCCGGTCCATCTG
>VBOO01000060.1 GCA_005877505.1 Nitrospirota bacterium | reverse complement strand
CATTCCCTGGAGGCGCTCAACACACTGCGGTCCCTCCTCCTCATAGAGATGGAGAATCGTCTCCGTGTCGCTCCGTGTCCGATAGCGATGCCCGCACGCTTCGAGTTCTGGACGGATCGCGGCATGATTATAGATCTCCCCATTGAAGACGATCCAGACCGTCTCATCCTCATTCGCCATCGGCTGGTGCCCGCCGGCCACGTCCACGATTGCCAGCCGTCGGTGTCCCAGCCCCACCGGCCCCTCGATCCAGAGCCCTTCCCCATCGGGCCCCCGATGGCGCAGGACATCGCGCATGCGCACGAGGCGCGACTCCTCAACGCGTTCGCGGGGATCCAGTTTGATGATGCCTACGATTGCGCACATACCTGCACGTTCTCTTCGTAGTGCCCCAACGGACCTAAAGGCGTTGCACTCGGAACCAGTTTACACCGCACAATTGATGTAAAAAACTCCCGGGGCAACCATTTCGATAGTCTGCGTACTCGTCGGATCGGAACTGCCTCGAAGCTTTGAGTTTCGAACTCACTCCTTGCAAGGATCTTCCGGAAGCGGTGAATCGTCATTTGATTCAGCCCTCCCTCCACCTCACAAAAGCGTGTCGCGCCGTCAGACTTGAAATCCGATCGCCAACGGATGAAGGCTTTTTCAGTAAAGATGAGATGCGCCCAGGGGAAGACCGAGAACAGATGTCCTCCCAGCGGGTGAAACCAGGTGGGTCCGAAAGCGATGTACACACACCCGGTTGGTTTCACGAGTCCTCTCATAATTTTCAGGATCTTTTCAGGATCGTCGAAATGTTCAAATGCATCCAGTGAAATGATCACATCGGCCTGCTCGTTGATGTGAGTGCAAAAAAGGCAGCGATCGGAAACCCCAGCCGTCTCCGCGGCCGCCCGGGCCAGCGTTAGCATCTTCTCTCGAATATCGATCCCGATGACCTGTCGCGCCCCGTGCTGCGCGAATTCGATCGCCTCCTTCCCAACGCCGCATCCGAAATCAATCACCACTTTTCCGGCCACGGCAGTCCAAATCCCAGGCCCGAACATCGCCTCAAGCTTGCTGCGATCACGGTAGGCACCCCCGTCGCACGGGTCTCCCTGCGCGGCATGGCGGCCGAAATGGCGCAGGAGGTGATAGCCTAGCGCTCCACCGATAAAGCCTGTCCTGATCACGTTGTCCCTAACTCAGCGAGCACCGACAGCACGCGATGGAAGAACCGTGACGCCGTCTGGCTCATTGAAGCGGACGCTCTCTTGCCCGTCCCCGAAGACGAGACCCGCGAGATCCTGCTTTTTTTGCGGACTGTCAGTCAGGATTGGCAAGACGGCCGGCGGAGGTGCGAAGGGGTCTTCCACGGGAACGAGGAGGGTCACGATCCGACACGGGAGCTGCGGCTCGGTCGAGTATTCCAGGGCGGGCGCCGGGCGACGCTGACCGTAATCCGGCGAGTACCACCCTTGGATCGGCGCCAGGTGGCCTTCATGCAGCGTGGTCTTGAGGGGGACGGTTGCGAAAGCCCGAATCAGCAGCCCATGGCCTTGGTCTCCCAGCACTCTGACCCATCCAGATGGGTCCATGCGCACGGTTAAGGGCGCGAACTGGAATCGGACTTCCACCTGGTGATTGGCTGCTCCGTCAAGGTCGTCCACCACGACCCAGTATCTGGCCTTGACGAAAAGGACTCGCCGACGGTGCACCACTGGATCGGGGATGGTGCGATAGGCGTCATGGTCGGCATCCGCCCAATCGAGCGCCTCTGTAGAAAGCCACCGGTGTAAGCGAGCGCAAGGCCGGGACTGCCACTTAAATGGCCCGGCAGGGGCGGCTTGCTCGATACCGTCCACCCGGATGGTGCTGTGGGCGGCGGTGCTTCGGAAGAAGTCCCGCCACTCAGGGTTGGCCGTGTAGCAGTACGTTCCGGCATCCACAAGGTACGGCTCGCCGAAGACGGAGCACTGGATGCTCAGGAGGTCAGCATGCCCGTGCCCCCCGCTCACCGGACAGCCGAGAGGTCCCACGTCGAAGATCAACTGGTGGGCGTCCGATCCCCACCCGCTCCGCATGATCGCATAGCCTCCTTCCGGAAAAAGGCGGGAAGGTGCCATGGCAGGCGCCGCCGGACGGAGCTGCTGATAGGCCTTCAGGCCTGAGGGCCCTAACAGCCACAGGACTTCCGGTGTCACACGTCCGGCCGCCCACGCGTAGTCAGGTCGGCCGAAGAGGGCCGCTCCGATGGCGAAAACGCCTCTGGGGTCATTGGGGGCCCGTCTGGCAAGCGGCAGCAGCCACCCGCCGTCGGCATCGCCGATCTGGGGAAGCGATCCGTCCGGAAGACGAATCGCGAGGAGAAAATCGAGCAATTGCTGGATCCGCGCCTGGACGGATGTCGGTATCTCGATGCCGTTGCGAGCGGCCAGGACGAGGAAATGGAGGTAGATCTCGGCGGTGTACCGCTGGTAGCAAGCGGACTGCTCAAAGTACACGCCGTCTGCCAGGATTTGGCGTTCACTCTGCTCGATCAGGATCCGAGTGCCTACCTTCCGCCAGCGGTCGGCCGCGCGCAGCTCAGGGAACACCACTCCGGCATACACCAGTCCCAGCGCCTCGCCGGTCAGGTGGGTGTTCGGCGAAAAATAATAGGAGAGATATCGTTCGACATGCAACGCATGAGCCTGGATCGCCGATAGCAGGGAGGCGAAGAACTCTGGCGATAGCACGTGGGCGTTTCGAAACAGCGCCAGAGCCCAGCACCACGCGATCAGACGGAGCGAGACTTCCAGGCTACTTGCCCAGTTGATCCCCATGCCCGGAGGGTTGGCCTGTATCCAGTCGCGGAGGTGATTGACGAATGTCTCTGCATAGCGATCGTCCCCGGTCAGCCGATAGGCCTGTCCGAGGTAAACGAGCCACTGGTGCCGGTTCAGTTCCCAGACAACTTTGCTGTCTCCCACGGCAGTTAGATCAAGCGGATTGATCTGACTCCAGTGCGTGAGCGGAGCCCGCCGTCCCGAGACCGGATCCAGGTGCCAGTCCACGGGATCACCAAAGAAGAGACCGCGGTACCCTAATAAATCAAAACGCATTTGGCAGACTGCTTCGGCCGCGGCAATCGCCTGGTTTCGAGTCCCCGGCAGGTGTTCGGCGAACAGGGCGGGAGTCTGTTCGCTCACGACGCCCTCGAAGAACCGGCCAGACGCAGCCGTCCAGAAGTGGTCCAACAGCACGTGAGCGGCACCACCGAAGTCCCCCTTCCGGACCAAGGCTTCGATCGCATCAAGGACCGGCCCAGGCGCTATTTTTTGGAAGATGGCATGGGTGTGGCCATCCATTCTTCCGACGACACTCGCCCGTTCCAACCACTTCGACACCTCCTGCCGGCTGCGACAGGCGAGCTCGGTGGGCCCCATGCTTAACAGCCGTCGCAGCCTCACGCCGCCATCCCCATCAATGAGTCCCAGGCTTTGCATGCAACAGACTTAGTACCGTGCCGCTCAGTAGGGAGAAAGTGCATCGGTCTTGAGTCCCCAGGCGTTTCCGGAAAGGCACTGGCGCAGTCCCGTATATCCGTTATATCCGTCCATACTCATTGCCAGCTCGAGCACACCGACCGGGTTGCCCATGCGGAGGAAATGGCGGCGCTCTGGGCAAGGAAAGTTGTAGCCACCATAGGCGGAGTAGACGTAGCGGTAGTGGCGGAGCGCCAGCGCGAAGCTGTCCGGCGTGATATTCGTCACCCGTTGCCCCTTGGGAAACGAAAAGTGCGTTGGGGTCTGGCCGGTGACTTCGGTGATCAGGCGACGGCTCTCCCGAAGGGCGTGGTCCGCGGCTTCGGAGTCGAGTGCGCCGAAGTCCTCGTGATAGAGGCCGTGGGAGCCGATCGTGAACTCTGCTGACGCCAGCCGCTGCAGCTCGGTGAGGGACAGTGGGGCCGCGTCCGTGAATCCGCGTCGCAGATCGTGTTGGAACGAGCTGCCATTGCGCACGTGACCGATCGAGATGAAGAACGTCGCCGGGACGCCCAAGTACCGCAGGTACTCGATCGCCCAGGCATTGTCCTTGTAGCCGTCGTCAAATGTGATCGCGACGGCAATCTCATCGTTCTTGCCGGACCTGAGCCGCTCGATGGCTTCGTCAAGTGGGATGATCGCCCAGTAGCGCCGGAGGAACTCGATCTGCTCGACAAACACCTCGAATGGCAGACACATGTGGTTGACCGGGTGATTTGCAACCACGTGGTAAAAGAAAATACAGACCGGAGAACTGTGGCGCGTGCGCAACCGCTTCCTGACGGCAAGGAGCAAAGGAAGTAACATCACATACTGCACAAGCAGTCGCATCCTTACCAGCCATGGCGGACGGCCCCGCAAACATGGCATTACCTTGGCTGCTTTCTGCTTCAGGTGCTTTTCAAGTTGCCACACCTTGAACTCGCTCGGTGCCCGGTACGTCTTCCCGCGTGATGTATCCTGGGGCGTTCCCTTGCGCAGACCCAACGCAACGCTTCTGATGGTGTCGTGGTAGAGTTGTGCCCCGAGGATATCGGCCTTGATCTTGAGGCTCTTCAGGGTATCGCACTCTTCAATCGGGATCGTGGCTTCTCCGAGAATATTCCCTGCATCGACCTGTGAGATTGCGTAGTGAATCGTCACGCCGATCGAGCGTTCGCCGGCGAGCACCTCCCAGTAGCCCATGGGCCCGCCGCCGCGATACTCAGGGACCTTGCGCTTGTGAATGTTGAGCGTGCCATATTCCGGGATCGTGGTGACGGCGTCGTGAAGGATCCGGCCTCCGACGATCACCCCGAGCTGCGGCTGCAGTAACCTGATCAGCCTGAGGCTCTCTTCTTGATGAATGTCGTGGACGCGATACACGGAGATCCCGGTCTCCCGGGAGAACGTCTCGTACGACTCATCCCGCCCCCTTCTCCTGTGTGCACGTTCGAACAGTGATAGTGCCGCTCGCTGGATGAGCGCCGCCAATCCCGTGGCAACTTTGAACCAAAGCCAAGGCCAGCCTTCCTCGCGGAGTCCACGGAGCAGACGCATGACCAGCGGCTTTCGCGGTCTCTGATATTCGTCGACGATGACGCCGCGGAAGTCCAGCAGCGTGTCACTGGCAAGTCTTTGGAAGAAGACCTGATTGATCGAGGCCAACGGCCCTGCCGTAAAGACTACCACTCGCAGCGGACTCGAGCCCGGAGTTGGCGCGCTGTCCGGGCCCTTGGATGGTGTTGCCTGATCGATCGCCATGACTGACCTCGCTAGGCCCTCTTTCCCGAGTACACCGCCGCCCACTCCTCACGCACCCGCGGCCAGGTATAGTGCTGTTCGACCTCCTGTCTTGCGCGACGGGCCATGCGCAACGCGCGATCCTGATTCTCCAGGAGGCTGGTCACGGCCCTGGCCATCGCAGCCGGGTCCCTTGGAGGAACGATCAGACCGGTTTCTCCATCGCGAACCATGGAAGAAATATCCCCGATCCCCGTGGACACCACGGGAAGTCCCGACGCGAACGCCTCCAAGACCGAGACCGGCTGGTTGTCGAGGACGGAGGAGTTCACGAAGACATCGGCCTCCTGATACAGGCGCGGAATCGCCGGAGGCTCGACCGGCCCGACGAAGCGAATGCCGCCGGCGCCGAGCGAGGCAGCCAACCGGCGGAGCCGACCCTCTTCGCTCCCGCCTCCCGCGACTGTCAAGGTGGCGTCTGGATACCGGGCCTTGAGAAGCGCAAACGCCTCCAGGGTGACATCCACGCGGTAGTACGGCTCCAAGTTCCGTGTAGACAGCAGGTGAGGGCGCAATGGCGAGCGCTCCTGGTAGTGGTAGCGCGAGGTGTCCACCACGTTCCGGATGACCCGGGCCCGATACCCATGACGCGCGAAGACCCCACGAAGGTACTCCGAGGGGACCACGATTTCATCAGCCAAGCGCAGCCAAGGGTGGACGAGCACACCCCATCGTGACAGGTGGTCCTCGGCCTCACCGCTCCGGTAGTTGAGCACGACTCGCTTCCCCATCAGCCGTCCAGCCACGATCGCAGGCACCGGGGCCAGCAAAAACGACCAGTAAGACGCCGAGAAAACATGCGCGACATCGGTCCAACGGAGGCGCACGAGGCTCGGGCAATAGAGCGCTTGGTTCAAAAGGGTTCGCACATAGGGATAGCGACGGAGCCACTGCAGTCCGGCCGGAAACCTCGGGTTGACGGGAAGAAACGTCACCGCATAGCCTTCGTTTTTGAGCGCCGTAGCCAGCGCGTGCGCCTGGACCGCTTGGCCGCCCAGGATATCGAGAGTCGGGGCGACAACCATGATGTGAACACCGGTTCCTTTCGTCGAGGCGTTTCGCATGGGCGTTTCTCCCATGATCATGCTGCCACCCCCGCACGCGTATGCATCCGATTCCACACCTCCAGCATCAGCAGCATCCAGAGTTCGTGCTCATGGTTCTCCCGTTCAGCGAGATGATCCTGCCAAAGCCGGCGCAGTCCTTTCCGGTCAAACAGTTCACGGCTGACGCTTGATGGCGAGAACACCAGGTCTTCGGCGTACGCCCGTAGCTCAGCGCGTAGCCACCGTCCGATCGGCGCCGTGAACCCGTGCTTGGGCCGGTCCCAAGCGACGCGCGAAATCCGGCCGTTGAGGATCGAGCGCAGCAGCGGCTTCGTGGCCGGTCCCGGGACCTTCACTCGGCCTGGCAGGCGTGCGATCAGTTCCACCAAGTGGTGATCCAGGAAGGGGGCCCGCACCTCCAGCCCGTGGGCCATGCTCATGCGATCCACCTTCACCAGCATGTCGTCGGGCAAGGAGGTCTTGAGGTCCACGTACAGAATGCGGTTGACAGGGCTGGCCTTCTGGGCGCGGAGGTACGCCTGTCTGAATGGCTCCAGCGCATCACGGGCGCCCATCTCGTGGCGGAAGTCGGGGCTGTAGATCTGTGCCTTGAACCGATCCGCTCGGCTGGCGAACTGGAACTTGATGGCGCAGGCCTCGTCGGGTTCAGCGCGCAGCCGCGCGAGGGTATTCCGGCCCCTGAAGCCGGCCGGGAGCGCGCTGGCGAGTTGCCCCAGCGACCAGGAGGCAACCCGCCCGCCGCGCCGGAGGAGATGCTCCCACAACTCCAGCGCATGGCGGGAGTAGCCGCCGAATAATTCATCCCCTCCGTCGCCCGAGAGCGCCACTTTCACCCGTTGCCTCGCTAAACGTGAGACCGCCCAGGTGGGCACGGCGGACGAATCGGCGAACGGCTCGTCGAAGTGCCAGCACAACTGCTCGATCAGGTCGGGCGTGGCAGGAGGAACCAGGCACTCCCGATGCAGCGTGCCCAATTGCTCGGCGACGATGCGCGCGTGGGACAGTTCGTTGTGATCCTGCTCGGCAAAGCCGACCGAGCAGGTGACGATGCGAGGCCCGACATATTCGGCCATGGTGCCCACGATCGTCGTCGAGTCGATCCCCCCGCTCAGGAACGCGCCGACTGGTACGTCGCTTCGAAGCTGGATGCGAACCGCTTCGCGCAGGTGATCGCGCAGGACTGTTTCGTCGAGCCGATCTTCCTCTCCTTCGGGCGGGAGTGGGACGTCCCAGTATTCCTGGACTGTGATGCCCTGTTCGGCGCAGAGCAGGTAATGGGCGGCGGGGAGTTTCTGCACCTCATTGAAGATGGTGGCGGGCGCCGGAATGTAGAGGAGACTGAAGTATTGGTCCACGGCCGCCCGGTTCAAGCTGCCGCGAAGCTCGTCATCCACAAGCAAGGATTTCAGCTCGGAGGCGAAGAGCAGAAATTTCCCGGGCACGTAGGAGTAGAAGAGAGGCTTTTCGCCCAGCCGGTCTCTGGCGAGCAGGAGTTGGCGCCGTGTCTGATCCCAGAGCGCAAAGGCAAACATCCCTCGGAGATGTTCAAGCAGCGCGACGCCGTGCTCCTCATAGAGATGGACGATGACCTCCGTGTCGGTCCGCGTTCTGAAGCGATGCCCTCGCCCCTCGAGCATGGATCGCAGCTCGACAAAGTTATAAATCTCGCCGTTGAGGACCACCCACACCGTCCCATCCTCATTGGAGATAGGTTGCTTGCCCGTATCCAGATCGATGATGGACAGACGCCGACTGGCGAGGCCGATTGGCCCCGACACGTAAAGCCCCTCCTCATCTGGACCCCGGTGTGTCAGGAGGCCGGCCATCCGCGCGAGGAGACCCGCATCCATCGGCCGCCTGTCAAGATTGAATTTGCCCGCAATACCGCACATGGTCTCCGCGCTCCTAGAGTGTCTGAACCTGCGAGCTCATGGGCTTGTTGCCTCTCGACTCCTGAACCATTCCACGGTCGGGGCGAGGCCGGATTCCAGGCCGTAGCGAGGGGTGTACCCAAGCAGGGCCTTGGCCCTCGTGATATCGGCCAGTGAATGCTTGACGTCCCCCGGTCGCGGGGACTCGAACTGAGGCGACGCGGCGCTCCGGGTGATCCGCCTGATTATGGCGTGGAGTTCGGCAATGGAGATGCGAGAACCCGACCCGATGTTGCACACCTCACAGCCGGCTATCGGCGCCTCGCACGCCATGAGGTTGGCGGCCACGCAGTCCTCCACGAAGGTAAAATCGCGAGATTGCGTGCCATCTCCGAAGATGGTGGCCGCGGTTCCCCGGAGGCAGTGCGTGATGAAGCGCGGGATCACCGCCGCATAGGTGGATGCGGGGTCCTGTCTGGGGCCATACACGTTGAAGTAGCGCAAACAGACGGTCGGCAGCCCGTAGGCGCGCGCGAAGACCCGGCAGAGATGCTCGCCGGTCAGTTTGGTCACCGCATAGGGCGAGCGGGGATCGGTGGGCATCGTCTCCACCTTCGGCAGCGTGGGCGTGTCGCCGTAGACTGAGGAGGACGAGGCAAATACGAAGCGCTCGATCCGCCGGTCCCGCGCCGCGAGCAGCAGATTCAGCGTCCCGTGAATGTTGACCGCGGTTGAGCTGATCGGATCTTCGAACGAGCGCGGGACCGAGGGGAGCGCGGCCTGGTGCAGCACGAATCGGACGTCTTGCATGGCCTTCTGGCAGGTCTCCAGGGACCGGATGTCCCCCTGCACGAACTCGATCGTCCCTCTGACTGGCTCGAGATTGTCGAGGCGGCCTGTCGCCAGATTGTCCAGCACGCGGACCCGCTGTCCGCGAGCCACCAGTGCATGGACGAGATTGGAGCCGATAAAACCCGCCCCGCCCGTGATCAGATACATGGACAGCCGCTCCTCGTTACTCGCCGACCTTCATACCGCGTCATTCATGCCTCGCTCACCGCCGACCAGGTGTCCATTGTCACCTGCTCCCGCGCCCGGCGTGCCATGAGCTGGGCACATTTCGGGTGCTCGATGATGGCCACCACGGCTAGCGGGAGAGCTGCGCGACCAGGAATTCGAAGACATCGCGCGCGAAAACAGGCTGTATCTCAACGCGCGGCCTCGTCGCGACGCGCACCAGGCTCATATAGGCCGCCGCCTGGAACCCGACCTTCTCGAGCGCGCCCCGGCACGGGCCGTTCGATTCCTCGGTCTTCGTCAGGATCGCGGTCATCCCCTCGCGCCTGAGGGCACCGGCGATCGTGGACAAGGCCCCGGACGCGATGGCCTGTCCCCGGTAGGCCGGTGACGTGACCACGTCTTCCAGGCCAACGACGCCCCGCGGCAGGTCGATCCAGCCACGGCGCGCGGCAAAGACGGGCATGCCATCATGGAAGATCCAACAGGAGAAGACCGCCTGCTGGCCTTTTCGGACGATCCAGGGCTCGGCCCCGGAAGCAAGTCGTCGGCGGGCTTCGATGAGGCTGATTGTCGGGAGCTGTTCCAGAAGCGGTAGGTCATCCATGCTGCCCCGAACGAGTTCGAGTTCCGGTGGAAGGGCGATCAGAGGTCGTTCGCGGTCAAGGTCGAGTTCGTACCAGATATGCCGCTGATGGAGATAGAGCAACCTGCCCGCTAATTTTCCTGCGAGCGACGCCACAAGGCGAACGCTGCCGCAGAGTCCGTGTCGGCGCAGGCCTCTTTCGATCCTCTCGATGGCCTCAGTCCCGCTGCGCCACATGAGGGATGCCACCTCCTTCATCATCCCAACGACCTCCAGCGCCGCGAGCCACCAGTGCATGACGAGCTTGGAGCCGATAAAGCCCGCCCCGCCTGTGATCAGATACATGGACAGCCTCTCCTAGCTACAGGCCGACCTTTATGTGGTCAATCAACATGGGGTGCATCGTGGGGCTGAACGAAAGGACCTGGAGCCGCGCGTCTGTGGGCGCGACGGCGCTTGGTCATCTCGCGTTGTCGAGTCGCAACGCCTTGCCCCCTTGCATGTGGCCGCTCGTAGCCTGTGCGGCCTGGCAGAGACGCTCGCCGATCATAGTGCCGATGATCCGGTGCCCGAGCTCGTTATAGTGGCCAGACCCATCCGGGAAAAGCGTGAGCTGCGCCTGGTGCACCTCAGCGTAGCGGGCGAGTTCGGGCGCCAGCACGATGGCCGGAATCCCGTGACGTCGCGCAAATCTCTCCAGACGCCGGTCTGGATAGAACAGGTCCTGGATGCCGTACGTCTGGACTATGGCTGCCCGCTGGACCGGATCGGCCAGGACTTGGGGGCTTTGCGAGAGCGTCACGAGCCAGAAGCCGATATCGCGCGCCTCGGCCTCCTGGGCTAGGCGGAGCAGGAGCGCCTCGGTCACCTGCCAGGCTTCCGCCATTTCCTTCCACGTCGGCGGCCCGTAGATCAGGGCGTCGGCATGCTTACCGAACCGCTGAGCGATGGCGCCAGCCTCGGCCTGCCGCGCCCGTGCGAACAAACCCCGACGCAGGATGACCTCGGCCGCGGCTTGGATGATTCGCGAGCGATTAGCCAAGTCGCCGAATGCGTCGCGCAGTACTCCGTAGAGCTTCCATGAGCGCTGTTGCCGGAACGAATCGTCCAAGACGAGGCGATTGCCCTCGAGGACGAAGTAGGGAGCTTCGGCGCTGTTCACCGGGTTCAGCGCGCGATGGTTGTTCTGCACGTCGTTGTACGTGAAGAACGCCAGCAGCACGATGTCCGGGCTGTACTGGACGACCTTGTGCTGAAAGGTGAGTAACTCCTGGGCAGTGCCGAAGCCGGGCACCCCGAAGTTCATGACTTCGATGGGGCGCCCAGTCAAGGCGTGGCAGGTGGACAGATTTCGCTCGAGCACTCGCAGGAAGTTGCGCTCGACATCGACCTGCACGGCTGACGTCATCGAGTCGCCTAGCACGGCGATGCGCAGACCGTTTCTGGGCTTGAGGAGGGCATAGTCCCGGTCGTTCATGCCGTCGCGGTTGATCCGCACATAGGCATGCCCCTCACTCACCCACCACCCATGGGCGCCCGGTCGCAAGCGCCAACCGGTCACGTCATCGTAACCGTACAGGGAGGCATCGAAGGTGATCCCTAGGAGACGCAAGGACACTTCCACGAGGGCCAGGGACAGGCACGTGGCGAAGATCAGCAGTAGCACACGGGGATCGACGTGGATCTTCCTTGGGACTCTCATTTGATCCGGCTCACAACGACGAGCCTTCTTTGACAAGTGGAACGCGGCTCCTGGCAGCGCTTCGAAGCGAGGGCTGCGCCCGGCGATCCAGGAAAGTCCGGCACCAGAGCTCAAAGGAGATCAAAGTCCAGAGACGGAAGTCGAGCTCCCGTCCGTGTTCGTGCCCAAGCACCAACTGCTCGATATACGCGGCGTTGAAGATCCCGCGTCGTCGGCTCGTCTCCGACAGCAACAGCTCCCGGACAAAGTTGCCAAGCTGTCCTCTGAACCAGCGCCCGAGCGGGATCCCAAAACCATGCTTGGGCCGGTCAATGATCTCGTCCGGCAGGATCCCCCGCATGGCGCGCTTGAAGATGTACTTTGTCGTCCCGTTGCGCAGCCTGAGCTCCGGGGGAATCGTGGCGGCAAACTCGACCAGTTTGTGATCGAGCAGCGGGACGCGAGCCTCGATGGAATGCGCCATGCTCATCCGGTCCACTTTGGTCAGGATGTCGAGCGGGAGGTAGCCCTTGAGATCCAGGGACTGGAGCCTGGTGAGCCAGTGGCCGTCTCCGTGCGTGCGCTTTTCAGCTTCAAGACGGAAGGGCTCGTAAAGCGGGAGTCGCTCAAAGGCCTCTTTCCTGAACAACTGTTGTTTGTCCTCGCTTCTGAACAACGTTAAGGCGTCCAGGTATCGTTCCAGCTCCGGCAGCGAGAGATGCCGGAGGAAGTTTCGGCCTCTCATGCCTTCGGGCATCAGCCGGCTGAGCAGGCCGAGCAGGCGTCTGAGGCGAGCCGGGACAAACCTGAAACGCCGCTCCCGTCCTTCGACCACGTATCTGTCGTATCCGGCAAAGAGTTCGTCACCGCCGTCGCCCGACAGCACGACGGTCACATGATCGGCCGCCAACTTCGATACCATAAAGGTCGGGATGGCCGAGGGGTCGCCGAAGGGCTCATCGAGGTACCAGGCCAGGTCTTCCAGGATGTCCACCACATCAGGTTCGAGGATCAGCTCATGGTGGTCGGTGCCGAATCGTTTCGCCACCAGGCGGGCATGGTCGAGCTCGTTGAAGTCCTGGTCGGAGAAGCCGATCGAAAACGTTTTGACCGGACCGGGGGCCAATCGTGACATCGTGGCGACGACCGTGCTGGAGTCGATTCCCCCGCTCAGGAAGGCACCCAGGGGAACATCGCTCACCAGGTGCAGGGCGACTGACTCTTCGAGCCGTTCGCGTAACTCCTCGGCATACTCCTCTTCGGACCGGCTGTAGTCGGGCTCAAATCGAACCTCCCAGTAGCGTTCGATCTGTGGCTTCTTGCCGGGTGAGGCGATGAGGAGGTGTCCGGGCTCCAGCTTGAGGACGCCCTCGATGATGCTCTCCGTGGGAGAAGTGGTCAGACCGGTGAAGAGATGGCTCACGGCCGTCCAGTTCAAATTGCGTTCGACCTCCGGCACTTGCAGGATCGCTTTCAGCTCCGAGGCGAACAGGAGCTGTCCGCCGGCTTCTGCATAATAGAGCGGTTTGATGCCCAGACGATCGCGCGCCAAGAGCAATTGTCTGCGAGATTCGTCCCAGAGCGCGAAGGCGAACATCCCTCGGAGGTGGTCGACACAGCGCGGGCCATACTCCTCATACAGGTGTACGATCACTTCCGTGTCGGTCGTGGTGTACAAGGCATGTCCCAGGCCTTGCAGGTGAGTCCGAAGTGCCTTGAAGTTATAGATTTCACCGTTGAACACCACCCAGACGGTGCCGTCCTCGTTCCTCACCGGCTGGTGTCCGGTCTGGAGATCAATGATGCTCAAGCGGCGCATGCCCAGACCCACGCGCTTGTCCCTTCCGAGGTAGAACCCCTCGTCGTCGGGACCCCGATGGACGAGCGCCGCGCACATCCCCTGCAGCTTCTCGAAAGAGACCGGCTTTCCATTGAAGCTCATTATTCCCGCTATGCCGCACATCGCAATGCCCCGCTAACTTCTGAGAAGCGCCCCGGCTTTTGTGGCGCCCGCCGTGAACCGTTGCACCCAGGCTGTGCACGCACGTCTTTCGTCCTCGGTCAGCAGATTGCCCCGAAACACGAGGATGAGATAGGACGCGGTGTACACCACGCTGGTGATGACGAGGAGGGGCAGCTTCGCAACGTCCAGCGCCGATTCAACCATCAGAGCCGGGAGGCCTGCTGCGGCCGCCGCGATGAAAATTCCAGCAAGGCCCCGCCAAGGTAGGAGCTGGGAGAGACCGACCTGCAAGAGGCTTTTGATCCTCGCCAACGCCAACCCTTTGCCGATCACCGCAGCGATCGCCGTGACCAGCACCGCCCCTAAGAGCTGAAAAGTCGAAATGAACCACGTGATCGAGGCCACGATGAACAGAAGCCGCACCGCATTCTGCAGGAGGATAAACCGGGTTTCGGCGTACACCCGCAGGAAGCCGTCGGTCTGGAGCGCTGCCAACAGGGTGAGCGTCGTCCAGATCATGAATATCGGCACGCTGTCGCGATAGCTCTCGGTAAACAGAACCACAATCAGGTCGCTCGCGGCCACGAGCAGCACCCCCACCAGGGGGAAAAAGACCAGCGCCAGCTTGCGTGTCGTATTGTGCCAGATGGCCAGCACGGCTTTGCTTCTGCCGTCCCTGATCTCCTCGCTCATCCGCACCATCATCACATTACTGGCGGGCGTAAAGAGGAAATCGACCAGCGGGATCTGCAGGCACCCCACGGCATAGATCGCGAAGGTGGCGGCATCGAAATGATAGGAGACGGCGTACTGATGGAAGTTCGATTGCACGACATCAACCAGAACCGCCATTTGATAAGGGAACGCATAAGCCAGTTGTTTGTTCAGCAACGCGGGATCCGGCCTGAGTTCGCCGCCGAACTCGTACCGGAGATAGAGCAACGCCGCGCAGAGCCGGACCGACGCGAAGACCACGGCTCCCAGGAGGAGCCATTCCATCCGCCTGAACAGAAGGACTGGGACGACGAGCAGGAGAGCCCGCAGCAGGTCGGAGACGGCGTAGGTGGATGCGGCCCAGAGATATCGCTTGCGCACGGTCATGACGATCTCCAGGACCGCCGAGGCGATCATCAGGAGAATAAAGACGCCTATCCACGGGATATATTCAGCCAGCGCGCTCGTGTTCATCCATTGCGCAATCTTCGATGCGGTGAGCGTCAACAGTCCGAGGCACGCGAGACCTGCCGCCGCGAGCACCAGGAGGGAGTTGAGGACGTATCGCCCTGGCTCATGCGATGCCTGAGGGAGAAAGTAAAACAGGCTTTCCGCTATTCCAAACTGCCCGATCACGTAGAACGTGGCAAAAATCAGAAAGAGCTGTTTATAGATGCCGAACTCGGTCTGATCGAAGAGCCTTGCCAGCACGACAGGGATAAAAAACGTCGCCATGAAGGCCAGGACTCGTCCTGACATCAAGACAAGCGTCGGCTTGACGAGTGAGCTCATCCGCCTGGCCCCCCGCCTGGAGCCACTGACGCGGACACCGGCCACCAGTGATCTTGCCTGCACCTGGCGAAGACATCGAAGACGCCATGAGCCTGACAGCTCATGATGGGTGACGAGAAACGCCCGAGCGCATTCAGACAGGAATTCTCCCATAGAAGCCTGCGCGGGATGGTCAGCAAGGGATAGCGGGGGTCGCGGTGGAGGCAGGTGGTATAGGCGAAGCGATACCCGGCATCCGCGACCACACTTACCGCCGCGGTATCAAACCGCCCGTCGGGATACGCGAAATGTTGAATGCGTGTCCCAAGCCTCCGCGCCAACGCCTGTCGGGAATTCCCCGTTTCATCCAGGACCCGGTCCCGACTCTCGTTGTGCAGCAACGCGTGGGTCCGGGTATGGGACCCAATGGTCATCCCGGCCCGGTGCATCTCGGAGACCATCTCCCAGGTCAGGGCGTGAAGGTCTTTGAAGGAGCCTTCGTCAATCCCGACTTCGGCCTCCAGGGCTTCAATGACACGGTCAAGCTCGATCTGGGGCAAACCCGTGAACAAGACTCGCATCGCCGTATAGGGGTCCGCGACAAGATGGCGCGCCTGTTTCACGTCATTCATCCCGCGCACCGGCAGCCGGATTCCCAGGCCGTGGAGCAGACGAGCCAGCTCGCGCGGGCCAGCGCGCCACGCGGAAAAGGCGCGGGCAAGCAGCAGGTAGAGCTTGTCGTAGCTTTGCAAGCGTGAAGTCCCGATGAGGTCTGTCACGACGAAGGCTGCCGCAGGAATCCCCTTTCGTTTCAAAAGTGGCAACGCGTGATCGTACACATCGCGGTATCCGTCATCAAAGGTGATGGCTGCGACAGGCTCGTGGAAGGGCGCGCCACACTCAAGCCGCGGGCCCAGCTCGTCGAGGGAGACAAGGCGGAAGTGGCGCCCTATCCAGTCAAGCTGGCGCTCCAACATCCGGCGGCTGATCAGCATCGCTGGCATATATTGGCGAGCGCAGGCGGTGTAATCCTCGACCACGCGGTGGTACCCAAGCACCAGCGGCATGTGTCTCGAACCGTTCAGGGCGCCGATGAGCTTATCGGCTCCGGTCCAATGCAAGGCGCAGGCCAAGCCTGTTTTAGCGAGTCGCCGCAGCATCCCGTCCGTTTCCGAAGGGCAGGCCTCTTCCTGTCACGATCCAGTCGGCGACAGTCTTCGGAAGCACACACCGGGCCATTCTCCTGGTTGCACGGCTCACCGCGAGTGTGCCCTTGTACAGCAAGCCGCGCGCGCCCGGCGGGTAGAGCTCCAACCGGCCGAGCTCACGCGCCGCGCGCGTCCAATGAAATTTGTACGGCTCATCGCCATGCAAGAGGTCATACCCTTCCGCGCCTTCCTCGATTGCGCTCTTGATGGCCAGCCCCATGGTCACAAGGCCGACGCTGTACTTGCCATACCTGGGGTCAAACCCGGCCTGAAAGTAATAAAAGACACGGTGGTAGCCGAAGCCGTAGAGGGCGGCCGCCGGTTTGCCGTCAAGCCGTAGGACGAACAATCGCAACCAGCCTTGCACAAGCGCCAAGCGGCTCAGCTCGTCGTGGAATGACACCAGGTCAGCCGTGCAGAAAGCTTCCGAGGAGCCCCGATTCCGCCAGCGCAAATTGTGCAGAGCGATGAGCAGGGGCAGCGCCTCTCGACGCTGTTCTTCCGTGTGTACTTGCTCGAAGCGGACCTCGAATTGTTTCATCAAGTTCTTCAGCCTTCTCAAAAAGTTATAGCGGTGCTCCGGACCGAGGGTGGCGAGATACGACTGCCAGGAGTGCCCGGATAGATTGATAAACGGACAGACCTCGGTCTTGGTCTCGGACAGGCGCCAGCCTCGCCGCTTCAATTCCGCGGCCAACGTTTCGGCCACGCAGGAGCGTCTCTCAAGTTGCGTGAGTTCCAGCATGAGCTTCTCGTGTTGCAGAAAGTCTGCCAGCGCGTGGCACGCGCCCTGTTCCTTCCCGCCCCTGATGATGACATCAAGATAATCGGAGCCGATAAGGCCTGAGCCCAGGAATTCCACCGCGCGAAACGGAAGCAAGCGCCGCACCCGAGGCGGACGCACGGCAAGCGGCGCGATCGCGATCAGCTCTCGGCCGCAGCGTACCGTGAGGAGACGAAGCCGCCTACCATCGGAGAGGTGTTTCCACCACGTCCAGAGCCATTCCCAGGTCAGGAACAGGGATTCAGAGCGGCTGGCCCGGAGCAATTCGTTCCACTCCTCCTTGAGGCTCTCAAAGCTTCGCGGATCCTCCACGGTCTCGACGACCAACTCGGCCATCGGCGCCATGACGCCGCGGGCATGACTTCTCAGGGCGTCGCCTTTAGGATAGGAATTGGAAATAGTCTTCAATGTTGATGTCCTTGCGGATGATTCTGGCTGGGACCCCTGCCGCCACCGAACGAGGCGGGACGTCTTCCAGCACGACGGCGTTGGCCCCAATGACGGAGCCCTTTCCGATGCGGACGGGGCCGAGGATTTTCGCGCCTGCCCCGATAAAACAGTCGTCTTCGATCACCGGCACGCTGCGAAAGGGGGTCCGGCTCCCGCCGATCGTGACTTGCTGGGCGATGTACACGTTTCTGCCAATGCGGCAGTTGCAATGAAGCACCACCCCCAACCCCCCATAGCCGAATTTCGTGCCCTCCCCGATCTCTGTGTTCATGGGGATGACGGCGTTATAGAACACATAAATCAAGTAGTAGATGAGCCTCGGTACAACCGGGATGCCCTTGGTGTAACACCAGTGCCCCACTCGGAAGAGCTTGATCGCATTCATCGTGGCAAGGGGATACGAAGAGGATACTATTGCCCACTCATTTTGCCAAGACCAGCAGTCTCATTGCTTTCCACGGGATTCGTCGGCATGCCACAGGGGATTTTTCTGGAGGTATTCGCCACTCGTGTACAGGTCTGGTGTCATGCGTGTTGGCGCCAAACTGCCGTACTGCCGTTTCGCACCAGACTTCAACGAGTTGCTCGGTCTCACTCGGGCCCAAGAGGAGACTTCCGGGCTACAGAACTCGCAACACGCCGAGCCGTCGCTCGACAACCTGCGACAAAACGGAACAGGGGACCGAAGGCGCGCAATGAGGTCAGCCCGACAAAGTAAAGCCCCGGCACACTGCTTTCAAACCAGTGACTCAGGATTGGAAAGCCCATATCTGTCTTGATTTCAGACATCAGTGATGGGTGGATCATAGTCAGCTTGTTGATATCGACTTTGTATCCCGTCGCCAGTATCACGTGATCGGCGCGCACCTTCTCGCCATCGGAGATAGTCACATCGACCACCTTCCCGTCCACAGCCTCCGTCCTGACGACTGTGTAGCCTTCGTGCAGCGTTGCCTTGCCGATGACCCTCCCCTGTAACCAATCAGAAGCCGCGGCCGCGTAATGATTGCAAATGAACCTGTCCTTGCGCTGTTGGGAGAAGCGGTAGAAGAGATAGGGCATGTACTCCAGCGTCCAGTTTATCCAACCAGGCGCAATGCTCGCGTTAGGAGCCAGGATCTGTTCAAAGACAGTACGCTCGTTTGCCCTGTCGCGAGCAAGCCAGAAAATGGGGCGACGTGATACGACGTGGACGGTTGCCCCAGCCTCGTGAAGCAGTGCAGTGAACTCTATCGCACTCTGTCCACCACCGATGACGACGACCTGCTTGCCCTTGAAGCGACGGAAGTCACTGTGATCGCAGGAATGCGAGACCAGTCCGGCAGGCAGACCGGTATACGGGTGCGAGCGATCCGCATAGTAATAGAGGCCGGTCGCCATGACGACTGAAGCGCTCCGCACCTTGCGCCCGTCCTCCAGTGTCAATAGAAAGTGATCGCCGCGACGCTCCACGGAAGAAACATAGGTTTCATCGACGTTGGGCACCGCGCGTTCCTGGAACCAGAGGGCATAGTCGACGAATACCTCTATCGGTACGGGAAAACACTTCTCGTATCTGGACTCCCTGAAGAAGCGCTCAAACCCATACTGCTTGCGTGGATCGGAGAGGTTGGTGGCCCACCAGTGGGAGCGTAACAGCATGCCTTTGGGCATGTGATTGCGCCAGAGCTCCAGTGTCTTGCCGAAGACTGCGACTCTCCGTCCCTGCCCGAGCAGATGGGCCGCCGTCGAGAGACCGTAAGGACCCGCGCCCACGACCACGGCGTCATATTGCGTAACGGACACGGACTGTTGAGAAGTATCCAGTTGCGGTACGACCCTCATGAAGGCTTCTCGCGTAAACTGGATAGTTTTCCATTCATAACTGCTCTTACCGAGGAACGCATGAAATCGGTTGTCGCTTTGACAGCAGGAAGAGGGTCTGTCCAATCCAGATAGTCGTAGCCCATGGGCATGAAAAACGAGTGAGCAAAGCCCAGTACCGCGCGTACCGGTGGCGTGACTTCTGGCCTGCCTCGCTGCTGGAGCGCAGTGATCGTCGTCATAAGGTCTCCTGTGAGATAGCGCATCCAGCCGCCAGTTCGATAGCCTTCCACCTTATCAATAGGCCCTCCGCTCGCCCACTGGTAAAGCAGGCAGGGGAAATCGACCCCGGATCGTACCGCGATCTCAACCGATGCGGAGAGCCGCGGGTTGATCTCCATCAAGTATGGTGTGCCCGCGCTGTCGCGTCGGAACTCTACTTCCGAATAGCCCTCGAGGTCTATTTCACGCACCAGCCGTTCAGCCTGGTCGCCAATATCAGGCGGGACTGGAACGCTCTGGCGCAGGACCGATTCTCCTCCCAATTGCGGTCGTGTTCGCTTTGCCCATTGCGCGAAACGAGCATACATTTCGCCATTGGCGTACAGAAAGCTTACTGCCTCGCGCCTTCCTGAGAGCAGCGGCTGAAACAGTGTGACTCCCCCGAAGGGCGCCACCTCTGCCACTGCTCGACGTGCCTCCTCAAGAGTCGTAACGACCTGGGCATTCACGCGTGATCCGTGTTGTTCGCAGCATAACCATGACTCGGCAGGTTTGACCACGGCCGGTAACCCTATTTCCTTCAAAGCCGCCGGAACCTCGCCTGCCGTCTTCACGACGAGGCTGCGCGGTACGTTCAGTCCCAGCCCCTTCGCTACTGCCAACGTGCGCTCTTTATTGACCGCAATATTCAGCGCCGGTTCGTTCGCCAGCGCAATGCGGACTCGTTGTTCTAACCTCGCGCGATGCCGACGAAGCAGTTCGATCGTGCCGTCAGCCGAGGGAATGAGCACTCGTGCATCTATACGCCTTAGCAACTGTTCCAGGTGGGCCAGGTAGGCGGCTGACCCCTCGTCAGCCGGGCACACGAATCCTTGCCGACACCAACGTGACGAAAACGCCGGGACGTTGTTGAAGGACTCCACTGCGGCAACGGAGTGCCCCCGCCGACCAAGCGAGCGCACGGTCACGAGCGACTGCCTCAGACGCGCATCAAGCACCAGCGCATCGAATGTGACTGTTAGCGGGAGGTTTTCCAGGCCCTCCACACGGCCTCTCACATCGGTTACTATTGGACTCAACGCGTTTCCCCTTAACGATTGCTGACTGCTTTCCGGCGCGGTGAATGGCGCCGGCTCCGGTTTCAGGGGTCTGCTATGCATTCGACGCACGCTAAACCTTACTCTCCGACGACGTTTTGAGAATCCATGGAATACTCCAATTTCACAGGGGAAAATCCGTGAAGTCAGAGACGGCGCGGCCTCTTTCTGGGTATAAAGGCTGGGCTAAGCGGTCGGTCTTGTGACGGCTATCACCGCGTAGAGCTTGATCGCGTTCATGACGGCTTCCCAGGCTGCACGAGAGACTTACCAAGGGACAAATGCTAGAAATTCAACCCCAGACTCAGCACCTGATCAGCCACATATTCCACTTGCGAAGGTGTCACATCTTGATGAATGGGCAGTTCCAGGACATGGTCTCGCAGGAACCTCGCATCCCGGCCTTCTTCCCCTTTCGCCTCGGGAAAGCCGTAATTCCACAACTCCACTGCCGCGACACCTCGTTCCCGTAAGGCGCGGGCTGCCGCTCTTTTGTCCGGCACCAGCAGGGGGAAAAACAAAGGGCAGACCCCTGGGGGGAGCTCCTTGCGCCCAAGGGGAACTCTACTCGCCAGCATCTCCTGCATGAGCGAATAATTCCGCCGCCGCTTGTGGCGGATCGCCTCGTAGTCGAACCGTGTCATCATGGCCATACAAAGCGGTGACATTCCGATATTGAGCTTGGTGACGTCGTACCCCGGCGACCGGAAATCCGGAGAGATGTCCCCGACGGGCAACCGGTTGACGCCGAGGGCAGTCAGCGCTCTCCCGCCGGCGCGTTTCGCCCACGCCAAGGCGTTCCCGACCGGCTCTGAACGGCCGCGCATCCATTCCACCATCAGTTCCGCACTCCGTCCGACGACCGACACCCAGTCACAGCGCTTCAAGTTCATGCTGGAAAGCGCAGGAAGCACGGTCTTGTTCTGCACCAACAGCCCGCCATTGGGAACCGGCAGCGTTTTGTAGAGACAAAAGATCGCGTAGTCTCCGAACGAACCGAGCGGCTGCCCGTCGACTTCACTGAGCAACGCAAGGGCACAGTCTTCTATCAGAATCATGTCCCGCTCTCGGCACAAGGCCATGAGCTCCTTCATCGGTTGCGGCCAGCCCAAGTAGTGGATGAGAAACAGCGCCCGTGGATTGGATCTGGACAATTGTCGTAACTCATCCAGATCCGGCTCCATATTCCGGTTGATGTGGTAATACCGAACGCGGGCGCCAGCCGCCCGGACGGCCCAGACCTCGACGCCGCTATGGTAGTCCGGCATCAAGACGGTGTCCCCATTCTGAAACCCCAGCGCACGCACCAGGTGGTAGATCCCGCTCCGCGCCACGTAGAAATACGTCTTGTTCTGGGCATTGAGGGGGAACGGCAGACCGTTGGTCGAGGGCACCCCAAAGAAGTACCCTGGTTTGAGACCTGGCCAGCCTGGCACGTACATCGATGCTTCCCGTATCATGGCGCGCAGGGTGTACGCTTCAGCTCGCCTTGCAAAAGCCGAACAACCTGCTTACTCGTGCCACGGCCTCACGCGCGAGTTGGAATAACCCTAGTCGCTGAAGGAGCGGGACTATTCGAAACTTGGCATAGTGGAGCAGGCGCGGGCGCCATAGTCTTGGAAAGATAAACAGCCAGTAGTGCGGCTTCGTCTTGCGCGTCCATTCCAGCTTCCATGGCTCACTAGTTCCCAGGAAACCATATTCAACGAGGCCGCGGTCGCAGGCGTCGCGGAGCACCAGGTAACACAGTAAGTTCGAGGGAGAATACGGGGCATAGGCTGGGTCATAGCCCGGCTTGAGCAGGTACAGCTTGTTCCTGCAGCAAACGGAATAATGAAAGGCGATTCTGCGATGATCGACGGTGAGGAAGAACAAGCGCAGCCAGCCGCGCGCTGCCATTCGCTCGGCGAACTTCGTATAGAAATGCCGGAGGTCGAGCCGGCTGCAAATCGCGGTCCCGGCCTCTCCTTTCCAGGCCGCCGCCTCAATGCGCAGTCCTTCTTCCAGAGCCGCTGCCAGCTCCTCACCGCCTGAAACCACCTCCAATGACACCTTCCCGAGCCGGCTGATGCGCTTGAGCCGGTTGCGGAGATTCGCGCGGTGTTTGGCATCCAGGCTCGTCAAGGAGCTTTCCCACCCGCCGGTCAAGGGGAGATAGGGCGAATCGCCCGAATGCCAGAGGCCCGTAAGGAAGCCGTCTGCCGCGGCGAGCTTCGGCAGTTCCTCGAGGGTTCTCGAGCCGGGAGGCAACTGGCATAGCTGCAGCATATCCCATTGGTCTGCGTCGTTTACAAGGCGCTTCCAGATTGCGCTGTAGGCCTCGCGCGCTCGGCGGGCCATGATAAAGTCGAAGCGCTGAGTGTGGACGTTGCCGAGCGACTCGATCTGGCGCACCCGCAGGCCGTACATCCCGTACATCCGCCCATGGCTGACCATTAACGGGGCGATGGCGATGGGCCCCGTCCCATCTTTTACCACGAGGATGTGGAGCTGCTTCCCCTCGCCGAAGCACTCCCACCACGTGCGCACCCACTCGTAGGTGAGAAAAGGATGATCAATTCCCGCCGCCTCGACGAGGTCGTTCCATACGGGCTCGAGGTCAAGGAACGACTTGTAGTCTGAAATCGTTTCGACCCGAACATCCGATATAGCGGGTGCCGCCGTCGGCGCGATCAGCGCTGCTGGCTCCATCAGTGCACGCTCTCCCTATTCTGGCGTCTTGGGCAGCTGATTCAGTTCGAGGCGTGAGTTGTCCCAGGCGACTTCAGCGCCTCGAGTGTGACTTGCAACTCGTCGATCCCGCCCACCCAGTAGCAAAGGAATCGCTCGCCAAAGGTCCAGGTGCCGGTCGAGGATGACCGATTGGCTGGCTGCCCGTCGGGCTTGGATATAGCCGTAGGCCGCTTTGTCTATCCGGGCCTTGGTCACAACGCGGCTGTGTTTTCGCTTCATTTGGTAAAAGTCTGGAAAGCCAAGGGGTCCAGCAGGGCCTTCAGCAGCAAGTGCGGCCGCGACCGATCCGCCGCTTCTAACAGTTCCCAGAAAAGATCCTTCTCCTCGGGCCCCGCCCGCTCGGCGCTCCGGCATCGGTCGCATCGGCCGCCGTCAGGATGGACAATGGACCGGACGATACGGAGGAAGCCAGGCTGAAAGGAGCGATCGGCGATCCGGCACCCGAGCAACCTCGCGACCGCCCGGCCTGAAATGTGTGAAGGAGCGAATGAACGGCTTGCGACGCGAAACATCGCCAGGTCGGGCTCGGAGTCTCCAATCGCGATCGTTTCGATTTCGCGCTGTCCCGCCAGCGCGAGCAACGCGAGCAAGCCGGTGCCCTTGTCCACGTCGTTGGGAAGCACGGCGGTATTCACATAGGTCTGGTAAAACCTGAGCCGATCGACCTTCAAGTCAGCCATCACATGCTGGATCAAGATCGTCGGGAGGGGGACCGTCGTGCCCCGCTCATACGTGTAAGCTCGAATGGAGTACCGATAGTGGTCGTCGAGGAACACGCCTGGAATCTGTCGGAGCACGCTGCGTACCTTTTCCAACTGGTCCAGCGACTCGGCGCTCACCAACACACGCTCTTGGCCGGCCACGGCATCCCAGATCATCCCCCCATAGTCGGCGACGCCTCCGACGAATCCGTACGCGCTGCAATACTCCTTCACCTCCGATGCCGTTCGCGCGGTGTTCACCGCGACGGCCACGTCATGGGCATGGAGCAATGACACCGCGCGAATACCAGCCGCGGTGGTGGACGGAAACCCGAAGATCTGCTTGTCCAGAACGCCGTCGATGTCCATCACCACGAGCGGTGAGTGCCAGCGTACCGTCTCTGGACGCTGGCAGAAGCCGGCACAGAGCCGCATGGTGTGCACGGTCAGGAAGTTTATCGCCTCCACATATTGTTGATTGAACTCCTGGTGTCGGTGCGCAAGTCGCGGATCGGCAAGGTTGCCGAGAGCCGTCGCCGTGGACCATCTTCCCGCGAGCAGTTTGTTCAAGAAGAGGCGTTCCTCTATTCCGGCGTCTCCGCACTCCTCCACGTAGCGCGCCATGAGCCTCCGCTCTTCGCCTTGTGAGAGCCTGAAAGAATGGATGACCTCGGCGAGATCGTACGCGGGGTCCGTCATGTTCAGATCGTGCTTCCCCAGGCCGTGCTGCTCGAAATCCGTCTTGAGCAGCGCGGACGGCCCTGCGATCCATTCCTGCCGGCGCATCTTGCCGTCGATCAGGGTGGGAAAAGGGCAGGGGCGGCGCGACAGCTCATGCCGGATTCGCTCGCTCTTCAAAGCGGCCGCCGCCTTCCAGCCGTAGGCCCTGCTGAGGGCCTCGGCTAGCAGCGTGGAGCCTTTATGCTGGTCGGCTCGGCTCAAGTCGGGCGCGGGGTCTCTTCCCAAGCCCAGGAAACGGACTCGCGCCGCGACATACGAGGCCGCACGTCTGATCACCTGGTCCCGGTCTCCATCAGCCGCACCGGGGTGGCTCTGCGGGAGCCACTCGGTGTAGAGGATCCCGTCGCGCAGGCCCAGAATAGGCGGGACGAACTCGGACAGAAGGCGCCCGGCAAGAAATGCGTGATACCCCAGCCATCCATAGCCCACGCTCTTGGCGAGGACGTATCGGGTGGCGATTCTCCCACCATTCCCGTGATCGTGGAACCGGACTTCGTAAATGCGCTTCAGTCGTGTATGAAATTTCTCCTCCGAGAAGCGTTGCAGGTCAGCGTTCAGGCGGTCCGCAGTGGCGCTGGCCACCACCCGTATGCTGGAGTAACCGCGTCGCTTGAAATACTCCTCCAAACGGGATTCGACGGCTCCGGACTCCAACAACTGCGGCATGTGCCAGCGCTCGGGTTCGAGGGTGATGATGCCGCTACCCCGAAGCGGCAGGAATTCATAGCCGGTTGCCCAATCGCGCCGGGTTGGATGAACGGGAAACAGGGCCACGACTTGGCTGGCGGCGAACCCTGCCTTGCGGATCAGGTCCAGGGCTTTGGTGAGAGTGCCGCCGGTGTTGGGCGGCTCGTCAAGAAGCACGGCGAGTCCGCCTCGCTTGGCGCCGTGCGCAAGCCTCGCGCCCTCCCACCTCGCGATGCCTTTCTTCGGACGAATGGTCACCGAATCCACGTCTTGATAGCCTTGGGCGTCGAGATAGGCGCGCAGGAGCGGCGCGAAGTAAGAACCCACTGTGCGGAGTCCCACGACCACAATCGGTCGCTGCCGGTCCGGGAATGTGGACACCAGTGTCCGGCCCAGCGATAGGATGTCGACATGCGTGAGGTCCTGCGTGCGGAAGGCGGCCGGAATTCTGGCACGGCGGTTCTGCAATTCAGCGGGAAGCGAGGCGGATAGCAACCCTGCCAACCCGTCTCGTGCATCTGAGAGCGCATTCCCACTGAGTTTCTCCTCGGCCACGAAGGCCCGCAAGAATCGCACGACGCCGACTTCCCAGTTCTCCCTCCATGCGCGGATGTGGCGGTGGCGCCACTCGCGAACTTTTCTCGACACTCTCAGCAGCCGCTCCACTGGCCATATCGCGGGCCCGAGCCAGGGGACCACCGTCCTCACGGGGGAAAAGTCGTACCTCTCCCCGAGCAGATAGGCGTCAACCGTGTCAGAAATCGCGCACGCCAGCAGAAAGACATTTTTCAGGACCTCGGCGCGTTGCCACTCTTCGTCAACCTCTTCGAACTTGCTCAGTTCCATGCGGAGGTATCCGACGACCTCTTGGATCGTGGGGCATGCGTTCAGAGACCACGAGTAACTGCGATAGAACCGCAGCTCCGTATCCAAGAGCTCCGTGTGGAAGGGCTGTTGCGCAGGCTCCAACAGAAGCGACTCGTTGGATGCGGAGCCTTGAGCAAACTCAACGGGGGGAGTATCTTGATCCGCATTCATAGTGCCACCCTCTCGAGAATCAGACGCCCACCCAGACCGGTCGGGCTAGCTGAAACGCATGCACCACTCGCCTTCTAATCGCGTCAGAAAGGCATCGCCGCGGTGGATGGCGTGCAGCAGTTCGGGTATGCGGGAATGCACCAGCACCCATTGGCCGCGATGGTGGAAGACGCTGGAGCGCTCAGACAGCTCCCGGATGATCTGAGGGTCGAGTCGTCCCGTGAGCGCGATCGCGCCATGGCGCCAGGCATGGTAGAAGAGGTGATCAAGGACCGGCTTGATGAAATCCTTCTTCGCCCCAACTTGGACCACTTCTGCGATGCCTCCCCCATTGAGCTGATAGAGATACCAGCCGACGATCTCCCCCATGGTGTTGCGCAGGGCTGTTTTCTGAAACAGGCCATGCTCGCTCCGTTGAGCCAGGACGTCAAAGAGCCATTTCAACGAACCCACGTCGTATTCCGGCCGAACCGCCCGATCATGCGTGAATTCTGACAGGCAGGCAAGGAGGGTCTCCGGGGAGAGGTCACCGCCTGAGAGCGAAGGCGCGACTTGCCGGAACGGACTCCCGGGCGTTCGGACCGCCATGCCGTCCACAGCGCGAGACAGCGGCCGTAGAGCGAGTGCGAACGGCTTGAGCGGCCGCTGCTTCGCGAACCGGGAGAGCACAACCTGACTGGGTCGTAAGAAGCGTCCCCACGAGAGGCTATACAACAATGCCGTGCTGCCTCCCGCTCGCTCACAAAGACTGCGCATTGCGGTGCTCGCTTCATCAGCCAGCGAGAGATCCTGAGGCCCTGCGAGAAAGGCCTTCGCCAACTGCAAGGCCGCCACGGTGGAACGCGGGCCGGGCTCGACAATGTATTGCGAGCTGACCGCCGCTTGAATCGGCTGGCCCTTGATGGACAACCACCGCGGCATCACCCCAAGAAATCCGGCGATCGCGCCCTGAGCGGTTTCACATACCAGCGAAGGGAGGCGTTCATCGTACCAGGGATTGTTCAAGAAGACCTGTTTGAAATACCGGGCGTACTGCGCCTGGAGTTGCTCGGAGGAGTGCGCGCTGGTGCGAAACACCCTTCGGTGCAAGTCCGCGACTCGCGGAATGTCACCTTCGACAAATGGCCGTATCCGTTCCATGTGGACTCTGTCTGTGGACTCCTACCGGAAGCCGTGCGGGGAGGCTTCAGGGCCGCGGCGAAGAGTCACGGTCCCCGCTGAGCCGATTCTGGCAGGCGCTCGCGGTTGGCGACGAATTCTTCAATCTTCTTGATGGTTCGGAAGTTGTCGAGTTCGAGGTCTTCGATTGGCACCGTGATCCCGAACTGCTGCTCCAACTCATGCAGGAGTTCCACGAAGGCCATGGAATCCAGCACCCCGGTTTCAAACAAGTCCGTGTCGGCGGACGGGAGCTCCAGACGGAGGGTCTCTTCGAACAACCTGACGACCCGACTGTCTACGGGGCTCGCCTCGGACACGTCAGAGTTCCTTATGCCCGAACCCAACCATCTCGGTGCGTTCCACGGCGTGTGTGCAATCCTGGCTGACGGCCCTTTCCGTCAATTCTTCGTGTCGCAGCCGTACATGGAGCAGGTGAACCGTGTAGGGAATGCCTTTGTCCGTCGCCAGCGTGGCTATCGCTCCTCGAACCGCGTGCTCGCATTCGGCCTTCTTTGCCTCAGGGATGTCCAGTAACTGACTTTCGATGCGGACCCACCAGCCCCAGTGCCCCTCTAGCGTGTCGTAGCAGGTGTGATAGGACTCGGTCACGCTGAGCCCGGGTGGGCCGAATGCGGTGCGGAATAGCGCAGTGGCAGCCTCGAGGGTCATCTGTTTCCGCAGCGAGACGGCCTTGATCATCGTGGCTGGGGTCAGGTATTTGAAGAACACGGGCGTTGTCTTCCGGATAAACTCCCGACCATTGTGTCGGCCGATGAACGTCATATCCAGCTCGCCAGTCGGCTTCATGACACGCGCCAGCTCGGCCACCGATTTGCCTAAGTCCGTCGTCCAATGAAACGCCAGGATGCTGTACAGATAATCGATCGACTGGCTCTCCAGCGGGAGTCTTTCGAAGCGCCCATCGATAATGCGCACGTTCGGAAAGTGCGCTGTCCGGCCAACCGCGATGCTGCGCATATTCGCAGCCGGCTCCACTCCGATGAACCGCACATCAGGTGGGCTCGCCGATGCGAGTCGGGCTAGGTCCCGACCTGTCCCGCATCCGATGTCGGCCACGGTTTTGTGTCCGTCCCTGAGGGTCACAAGGCCCAGGGAGTGCTGCGTGATAGAGCCCCAGCAAGACTCGATATTCCTGGGGTGGTCGTATTCGCTCGCGATGCGGGAGTACGCTTCAATGACCGGGTTCATACGTCATCGTCCGGAATCTCCGCTCAGATTTCCTTATGCTCCGAAGCCAGCAGATCGAACCAGAGGCGGTCGTACGGGCGACCGTCGATGTAGTGACAGTGGCGTTGTCGCCCGATGTACTGAAAGTTGAGGCGCTTGGCGCCTCGCACGGAAGGATTGCCCTCGACGATCCATGTGTTCACCGCGTGAAGGCCCAATTCCCGAAACGCCAGGGTGAGCATCCGTGAGGTCGCCCGGTGCGCATAGCCCCTCGCGCTGAAGGATTTATCCCCTGCGACCACCCAGAGCCTGGCCGTTTTGAAGTGACGATCGACGTTGCTCAGCCCCACGACTCCGATCGGGACATCGCTCCCATCAGCCGTGAACGCCCTGAGCACGTCAGACTGCCGCTGGGTCATGATTTTGAGCCACTCCGGCGTGAGACTCTGCCGTCCATCGCCAAAGTCCAGCCATTGGTAGTTCTCTTTTTGAGCCAACCACTTCGCCACGAGGTGGATCAGTTCAGGACTGTCGAGCGGTCTGAGTCGCATCGCCTGCGAAGGCCTCTTTGAGCTGACGGCGATCAATCTTCCCATTCGCGTTTGTGGGCAGTCGCTCGAACACCAACCACTGGGAGGGCAACATGTAGTTGGGCAAGACCGTGCTCAGCGCTTTCCGTAGCGTCACCGGGGTTATGATGGCGCCCGGCGCCGGGACGTACGCGCAACAGATGCTCGCGCCTTCAAACCCGTCGCTAGACAGGGCCACGACCGCGCTCTCCCGCACGGAGGCGATCGCATTCACGGCTGTTTCAATCTCGCCCAGCTCGATCCGATAGCCCCGGCTCTTGATCTGCGAATCCGCCCGTCCCAGAAAATAGACGAGGCCATCGGAACCGATGTGGGCCAGGTCTCCGGTTCTATAGATCCGATCGGAGGGGTCCGAACTGCGGGGATTGCGCAGGAAGACGGCCTCCGTCTTGTCGAGGTCTCGCCAGTAGCCTGGGCTCAGACCGGCCCCGCGAATATAGAGGTCTCCAACCTGTCCGTGCGGAACGGGTTGTAACCGCTCGTCCAGCACGAGCAGCTCCTCACCCTCGCAGGCCGTTCCGATCGGGATCGCCGCCTTCTCATCGTCTGGGCATGTGGGCACGGTGTAATAACTGCTGGCGATCGTGGCCTCCGTCGGGCCGTACAGATTGGTGAATTTCACGTGGGGCAGCCGTCTCATCCAATGCATGAGCGACGGCGTCGGGAACACTTCACCGCACCACAGCAACCGCCTCAGTGTCGGAAAGTCACCGATCCGCACGGCCTCGAACTTCGCCATATAGGTCAGCACAGAGGGGACCGAAAACCATTGCGTCAACTCCGAGGCGCGAATAAACTCGGCCATCTTGTTCGGGAGCAGGTTCAGTTCCGTGGGAACCAGGTGAAGCTGTGCCCCCGCCGCAAACGTCCCGAAGATATCGAAGAAGGACAGGTCGAAATGGAGCGGAGGGTGGCCGGAGATCCGATCGGAGGGGCTGAGGTCGAAATATTTGACGGCCCATTCGACGAAATGGATGACGTTGGCATGCGTGATGACCACTCCTTTGGGGATCCCCGTCGAACCGGAGGTGTACAGGATGTGGGCGGGATCGCGTCGGGTTGTGCGGGAGACGGGAGGCGTGACGGGCTGGCTCCGAACATCATCGATCGAGAATGCGATTCGGAAGGTCGTCTCCTTCGGCGGGTGAGCATCCATCCACCCGATGGAGATCGAGGTTCGAAATGGCTCGTGCTCGAAGACTGCGTCCAGCAAGCGCGTCGTCGGTCCCGCGGCCAGGAGCCACCGCGTGTCACAGGAGTCCAGAATTTTTTCGAGCCGCGCTGGGGGACTCGCCGGGTCGAGCGGAACGTACACGCCACCGGCCTTGTAAATAGCGAGCAGGCAAACAATCGCGGCCGGGCATTTGGGCATCAGCACGCAGATCCGGTCCCCTTTGTGGCACCCTCCTTCCGTGAGGATCCGTGCGACTTGGGTCGAGCGGGTCTCCAACTGGGCATACGTCAACGTGTCGTCGTTCCCGACGACCGCGATGGCGTCCGGACGTATGGCCGCGTGAAGGCTGACCCAATCATGCAGGAGTTCAGGCATGGCTAGAGCTCCAGCGCTCGGTTGAAGGCGTGCGAGATGTGGTTGAGTTCCTCCACATTCGGCGGGATGTCGAGGATGAAGGTTCGGTATCCGGCGGCGATATATCGCGCGAGCTCTTCCGCAACGCAGTCATAACTCCCCACCAGATAGGGACACATGGTCTTATAGTTCTGGAACGGAACGAGCCAGTACGGGGACTTCTCGGTCTCGGGCTCCATCTGCGATAATTGCTTGTGCCAGACTGAATCCGAGACCCTCATCGCGAGCTGATGGGCAAGCTGGCCCTTGCGGTCTTCCGGAAAACGGGCATGGGCGACGGCCCAGGCCTCCGTAATGAGCTCTCGAGCGATAATGCCCACGCGAATGCCGTTCTCGCCCGGGCGGTCAGGGCGATCACCCTGATATTCTTCGTGGGCCGGCTTGGGATACTTGATCGCTGTTGCGCCGATCGCCGCGGCTGCGGCTAACCCCTCTTCGGACGAACCGGACACAAAGATTCCCGGGAAGAGCTCCTGTGGCAGCGGCGGGGACAGTTTCAAATTTTCTACCCGGTAGAACTCTCCTTGATAGCTCACGGGGGACGCGCCGGAGAGCAGCCGACTGATGATGGTGGTGTATTCGACCAGCCGCTGATAGCGCTTGTCATGCGGGGTGGTATCGTTCAGCGCGGTCAAGTCGTTTTTAAAGCCGCCGGCCACCATGTTGAGGTACACGCGCCTCCCGTACAGGGACCCGAGGGTAGCCACCATCTTGGCCACCGCGTAGGGGTGCAGGTAGATCGGCTGGACCGCGACGAGCGGGCAGAGGGACGCCGTGTTTTGAATGATGAGGTGTGAGACCAGCCAGGGGTCCACCTGAGAGTTGTCCGTATACACGAGGATGCCCGTGCATCCAGCCTGTTCGCTCCACCGCGCAACATCAACGACGTTCCGGAGGTAGGACCCATCCACGGCCGCGCTGGATTGGGGGCACGTCGAAAACACCTCGATGCGCGCCTCACGCAAGGTCTTGCGCATAACCCCTCCGCTGCTCTAAGACTCTGACTGCAGTGACCCGACCCACGATAGGCTGGACTCTCTCCGTGTTGAGCGCCGAGGGACCTACGGGCAGGAACTTCGTATCTGTATCTTGTCTCGGATGCTGGTCTCCCCGTGTCTGGCCTGGTTCAACAGGGACAGGTACAGACGCTCCGTCTCCCGCACCATCCGCTCAAGAGAAAAGCACTCGACAACCCGTTGCCTGCCGGCCTGGCCAAAGCGCGAGGCCAGTTCCGGATTCTCGAGCAACTGGCAGATGGCTTTCGCCAGCGCCGCCGGGTCCCGAGGGGGCACGAGGAACCCTGTCACGCCCTCTTCCACAACTTCGGGATTGCCGCCCACTCTCGTGGCAACCACAGGGACCCCCGCCGCCATGGATTCGAGCAGGGTGTTGGACAGTCCTTCGCTGAGGGAGGGGAGCACGGACACAGAGAGCGCTGAGAGGATCTCGGGGACATCGAGCCTCATTCCTGTGAACACGACGCGTCCGTCGAGACCGAGGCGAACCACAGAACTTTCCAGCTCTCTCCTATACGCGACGTCTTCCACTGCAGTGTCGTCTCGCGGGATTAAGTTGCTGCCGACGATCAGGAAGCGCGCGTCCGGGCAACGCCCGGCGATCACGGCCGCCGCTTCCAGAAAGTATTCGATGCCCTTCATCTGGTTTAAGCGGGCCAGCACCGCAACCAGAGGGGCGCGAGCAGGCAGTCCAAGCTCCTGCCGGAGCTGGCCGCTGCCGTTTCTCGTTACAAACCTGGAGAGGTCAATGCCGTTTCGTATGACGACGATCTGCTCCCGGCGGTATCCTTGGGCTATTAGCCACTGCTTGACCGCATCGGCGTTGACCAGAACACAGTCGGCGTAGCGGCAGACGAATTTCTGCACACGTTTCTGCATCGGGGTCAGGTAAGCACCGGTCTCCCTGATCGACGCCACAATGACGGCCACGCCTGCCAGCCAGGCAGCCGGGATGGCAAAGACATTGGCGTAAAAATTATAGGTATGAAGGATCTGGATTCGGTCCCGCCGCAGAGACCTCGCCAACCTGAGTTGCTGTGCAAAGCTGTGGGGATAATAGAGACTCTGAATCTTGTACTCAGCCATCGTTCTCTGCCATGGCTCCAACACGTCAAGATACTTCCCCCAGCGTCTTAAGCAGGCGAAGCTGAGCTCAAACCTGGAGGGATCGAGGGCCAGCGCCAGGTTTGCAAACTGGCGCTCTGTCCCACCGACACCGAAGTTCGGGACGAACTTCAGGAGCTTAATCCTGTTCTGCTGCATAGGCATCTCGTGCTGAAAGACCGATCAGAGAGCCTTCATTCTTTCCACACGCTCGTACACGGCTTTAAGCGCTACGGCCAACCCAGCGAAGTAGTAAAAGGAGAAGTTATAGCCTCCGGGGTGGAACAGAGCGGCCACTGCGTATGCGACCAGAGTGATCTGGATTCCTTCGGCAAGAGAGAAGAGTTCCCCAAAGGCTGGCAGAGGGGCGGAGCACTGCCGAACGAACGACGCCTTCTTGATGCAACTGGCGAGCAGAATGAGAAACAGGACGAGGCCAGGGAGGCCTAACTCCACCGCGTACTCGAGATAGACGTTGTGGACTTCTACCCAGTAGCGCCCGCGTTCCTCATTGAGCCCCAACGCATTCATCCCCGCCCCGACCCCAATGATCGGGTTTTTCAATACCAGGTTCGCTGCTGCGGCCATGTCCCTCCACCGCTCCTGGGACGATCCGGTCACATCCGATTCGATGCTCGTGATGGTGCCGATGCGGTCCAGATAGCTTGAGGGAAGCAGCGGGACGCAGAGGCATGCAAGGACCAGCGCCCCCCACGCCCAGACGCGTTCGGGCTTCCCCCGCAGTTTCCAAAGGTACAGGAGCACCGTTATGAACAGCGTCAGGAAGCCCATGCGGGAGTATGTGAGGATGATGGCGCCCACGTCCAGGGCGATCATGGCCAGCAACAGGATGCGGACCACGCGTCTTCGAGAGCTCAGGATCAGCGCGACGCTTAAGGGAAGGACGAGATTGAGCATCAACGCGAGATCGTTCGGGTTTGCCGTCAGCGGGGCTTCATAGCCGATGATGCGTTTCACCTGGGGATTCGAAAACTCGGGGACGAAGACGCCGGCGAAAAAGTGGTCCACGGCTGTCACGGATATCGGGACCGCCATCAAGCTGAGTCCCCAGGCAACCTGACGGAGCCGTGTGGGTGTGTTCACGACGTTGCTGAGGAGCCAGAAGACGGCCAGCGTTTTCAGATAGTCGAAGGCGAGAAACGACAGACTGCCGCCTGGCCAATAGGAGAAGGGCACCGTCAGGAAGGCCCACCCCCAAAGGCAGACGACGATCCACATCTCCCGTTTCAGACGCACGATCGGTTGCCCTCGGCGCAGGCGATCATAGAGATGCGTGATAACTGCGACTACTGCCGTGAGCAGCGCAATGCGATAAGGGGCGAGGGCCGGGATCATCTGCTGCGGGGCCAACAACAGAATGAACGTGCAGGCCATCAAGGCCCAGAACGGCACCGGGCTTTCGGTCGCTTCAGCCGCTGCCGCACCTGCGGCCCTGGGGGCAACATCGCCAGCCGCCTGGCTCTCGGCCCGCCACCATTCCGAACCTACAGGATGGGCCTGTCTCATTCGCGCGAGGGTCCCCTAGAGTCTGAAGACCTGGCTCTTTGGCGCGGCAATGCCCCAGGTGGCGTTCCGAGCATCCACGACGAGCTGAGCTGTCTCCACGATTCCCTGGTAGTCGGAGTCCGGGGGGTCGGTGAGAGAATCAGCACGCGGTCGGCCGCCGCCGGGTCGTGAACGGTGAGTGCAATCGCTTTCAACCTGTGGCCTCGAAACCTCCGGTTGTCGCCGTGCCTCCAGGCAGCGCCGGCAAATACGAGTGGCCGACCAGTCGGGCTCATCCGTTGCGGTGTCTCAGAACAGGGTATAGATGAACGGCGCCAGCGCCGAGCTCTCTGTTAAGACCACGATAGCGCTCAGCAACACCAGCGCCAGCACGACCGGGGTCAGCCACCAGATCTTGCTCCGCCAGAAAAATACCAGGAGCTCCTTCACGGTGGCTACGTTAGTGATGAGGCTGTTTTTATTTCCGCTCATGTCTTACCTCCCGCTCTGCAAACTTCGAAACTTGCCGGCCGCGTAGCGGCCCAAGGATTCGATATGTTTCCGAGGCCGTCCCCATCCGTGCGCATCATGAGTTCTCCTTCTCTACGATGAAGTGGTCTAGGACCAACATGTCCATTCCACTCTTGGAGAAAGTGCTGAAGGCCTCCGCGGGCGTGTTGACGATCGGCTCACCCTTCAAGTTGAAGGAGGTGTTGAGGACCACCGGAACCCCGGTCGCCTTGTCGAACGTTTCGATCAGCCGGTGGTAGCGCGGGTTCGTCTTCTTGAAGACCGTCTGTAGGCGCCCGGTGCCGTCCACGTGGGTCGGGGCCGGCACGACCTGGCGCTTCGACTCTTTCACCGGCACGACCAGCAGCATGAAGCGCGCGGGGTAGTGACGCTCCGGGGACTTCAGGTCGTAGTACTCCTCGGCACGCTCCGCCAGCACCGACGGGGCGAATGGCCGATAGGGCTCCCGGAACTTGATCTTCGTGTTGACGATGTCCTTCATGTCGGCGCGGCGGGGATCGGCAAGGATGCTCCGGTTGCCGAGCGCCCGTGGCCCCCACTCGAACCGTCCCTGGGACCAGCCGACGACCCTCCCCTGCATGAGCGCGTCGACCACGCGCTCGATGAGGCGGTCATCATCCTCGACATACTCATGGCGGATCCCGTTCGCGTCGAGGAAGCTCTTGATGTCGGCCTCAGAGTGCTCCTCCCCGAGGTACGCGTGCTCCATCACGTAGTTGCGCGGGTTGCCGAGCACTGCATGGTAAGCGTAGAGTGCGGCACCGATTGCGCCTCCCCCGTCGCCCGCGGCGGGCTGGACGTAAAGCTCCTTGAAAGGGGTCTCCCGCAGGATCCGGCCGTTGGCCACGCTGTTCAGTGCGACGCCGCCGGCCATGCAGAGGCGGGGAAGGCCCGTCTTGACATGCAGGGCCCGGGCCATGGCGAGGAGCGTCTCTTCAGTGACGAGCTGGATGCTGGCTGCGATGTCGGCATAGTGCTGGTTCAGCCGGCAGAGCTCTTTGTAATTCGCTGGCTTGTCACCAAAGTAGGCCGGGTATCCTGACGATTCGGTGAAGAAGTGACTCTTGGGATCGCGCGGGGCGCCGAACAGGTGCTCGAACTTGCCGTTGAAGGCCGTGTCGGGGGAATAGTGGTAGGCGAAGTAGTCCATGTCCAGGGAGAAGCTCCCGTCGTCGTGGAGCCGCAGGAGCTTTCGGACATCATCGGCGTACTTCGGCGTCCCGTACGGCGCCATCCCCATGACCTTATATTCGCCCTCGTTGACCTCGAAGCCGAGAAACGCGGTGAAGACGCTGTAGAGCATCCCGAGCGAGTGGGGGAAGCGGATTTCGCCGAGCAGCTCAATGTTCCTGTCGCGTCCCACCCCGAACGTCGCGGTCGCCCACTCGCCGACGCCGTCCACGGTCAGGATGGCGGCCTCGCTGAACGGGGAGCAGTAGAAGGCGCTGGCAGCGTGCGAGAGGTGATGGCTGCTGAAAAGAATCCTCTCCTGCGGAATCCCCACCCGCTTTCGGATGAGCCCCTTCACCCAGAGCTTCTCAGCGAGCCACTTGATCATCGACTCGCGGAACACCCGGAAGGATCGCGGATGGGTCGCCAGCGTGGACATCAGGATGCGGTCGAACTTCACGAAGGGCTTCTCGTAAAAGACGACCCAGTCCAGGTCCTCAGCCCGGAGCTTGGCGGTTCGGAGGCAGAACTCGATTGCCCGAATCGGAAAACTCGCGTCGTGCTTGATCCGGGAGAAGCGCTCCTCTTCGGCCGCGGCTGTCACGATCCCGTCCTGGACCAGCGCGGCCGCGGCGTCGTGGAAGAAGCATGAGATGCCCAGGATGTTCATATGCTTTTCTCGCCTCCCTGACTCAGTGCCAGATTCCTGACGTAAGAGGATTAACTGACGTTTGCGTATCCAGAGTGATCAGACTAACGCAGCGGCACGTTAAGGCGGGTCCCCGTGGGGCCTTGCGTACTCCCCCCAGCTCTTAATCTTCAGATCAGCAAGGCTCTTACAAGAGAGGGACTCCACAAATCGTTGGGCGAGCTGGATATTGGTAATCAGCGGAACGGAAAAGTCCGCGGCCGTGCGACGGATCAAGTAGTCATTGGTCAGCTCTTCCTCTTGATAATTCTTGGGGATATTAATCACCAGGTCGATCATCCCTTGGCTCAAGTACGCGATCGTATTAGGACTTTCCCCCTCCAACGGCCAGTGCAATACTGTTGCCTCTATCATGTTTGTCCGTAAAAAATCTGCAGTGCCGTGAGTTGCGTAGATGTGTACGCCCATGTCCTTGAGAAGCATCGCGCTTTGCAGGAAGGCTGCCTTCGTCTCAATAGGCCCTGTAGAGAGGAGGACGTTTTTTATCGGTTGATGATAGCCCACTGAAAATAAAGCTTTCAGGAAGGCCTCTTCAAAATCATCACCCAAACAGGCCACCTCGCCCGTCGAGGTCATCTCGACGCCTAAAATCGGGTCAGCCCCCTCAAGCCGGGTGAACGAAAATTGGGGAGCTTTGACCCCGACATATTCCAGATCAAGGCTGGACCCATTGACCGGGGGCACAGGTTGCCCCATCACCACCCTGGTCGCGATATCAATAAAATTAACCTTCGAGGTCTTCGATACGAAGGGGAAGCTACGGGATGCGCGCAAGTTGCATTCAATGACTTTGACATCGTTGTCTTTGGCGATAAATTGAATGTTGAAAGGCCCATGAATCTTGAGAGCTTTCGCGATCTTCTCCGCGATCTTCTTAATTCGGCGCATCGTTTCGAGATAGATTCGCTGAGGGGGCAGCACCAGTGTGGCATCACCAGAATGGACCCCGGCGTTTTCTACATGCTCCGAGATGGCCCAGACTACGAGGTCGCCATGATTGGACACCGCATCTATTTCCACTTCCTTGGCATTTTCCACGAACTTGCTGATCACGACAGGATATTTCGGCGAGACCTCAACGGCCTTCGCGAGGAATCTCTCTAATTCAATGTCGTTACATGCCACGCTCATGGCTGCCCCACTGAGAACATACGATGGGCGAACCAAGACCGGATAGCCCACTTTGTCTGCAAACCATTTTGCCTCTTCCAGCGAGACCAGCTCCTTCCAGTCCGGTTGGTCAATCCCAAGCTCCTCCAGCAGCGTTGAGAACTTTTGGCGATCTTCGGCCGTATCGATACTCAGCGGCGAAGTGCCAAGGATTCTCATGCCGGCTTCATAGCATCGCAGGGCAAGATTGTTTGGAATCTGCCCTCCCATGGACAGAATCACGCCCACGGGGTTCTCCCTCGCGTAAATTTCCTGAATGGTTTCAAAGCTGAGCTCCTCAAAGTAGAGTTTGTCGCTCTCGTTGTAGTCGGTGCTCACCGTCTCCGGGTTGTAGTTGACGACGATCGTGTGATAGTTCAACTTCCGTAGCGCGAGCACCGTGTTGACACAGCACCAGTCAAACTCCACTGAGCTGCCGATGCAGTACGCCCCAGAGCCCAGCACAAGAACGGAGTTCTTGCCGTCGAATCCAACATCGTCCTCCGTGCTGTTATACGTCAGATACAGATAGTTGGTGTGGGCAGGATATTCAGCGCCGAGCGTATCAATCTGTTTCACGAAGGGAACGACACGGCACTCTTTGCGCTGTTGTCGTATCTCGGATTCTTCCGATCCTGTGAGCTTTGCAATCTGGAAATCCGAAAAGCCCATCTGCTTGGCTTCGAGAAGAAGCTCGGATGCACATTGTTTGTTCGGTACACGCCGCAAAAGCTTCTCCATTTCAACAACGTTTTGAATTTTATAAAGGAACCACTTATCGATGCCCGAAAGTTCATAAATTCTCTCAAGCGGATAGTCTCTTTTAATCGCTTCCGCGACGGCAAAGATCCGGCTGGGAGTAGGCTCGCAGAGCTCCTTCTCGAGATCGGTGAAACCGAAGTTATCGTTGCCAACCAGGCCATGCACCCCTGTTTGGAGCATCCGGAGAGCCTTTTGCAGTGCCTCCTCGAATGTGCGGCCGATGGCCATCACCTCGCCCACAGATTTCATCGCCGACCCAATTCTTTTATGAACGCCCCGAAACTTCTGGAGATCCCAGCGGGGAATTTTGACGACCACGTAATCGAGAGCCGGCTCGAAGCAGGCCTGGGTGACCTTGGTAATCGGGTTTTGCAACTCGGTGAGGCCATACCCCAATGCCAGCTTGGTGGCGATATAGGCCAAGGGATAGCCAGTCGCCTTTGAAGCCAACGCAGAACTTCTCGAAAGTCGAGCGTTCACTTCGATCACACGGTAATCCCCGGAATTGGGATCAAGGGCAAATTGGATATTGCACTCCCCAATGATCCCCAGATGCCGTACGACCCGGATGGCAATCTGGCGGAGGAGGTGATATTCACTATTGCTGAGAGTCTGACTTGGGGCGACCACGATACTTTCGCCGGTGTGAATCCCCATGGGGTCGAAATTTTCCATGTTGCAAACGGTGATACAGTTATCAAAGGAGTCACGGACAACCTCGTATTCCACTTCCTTCCATCCTTTGAGGAACTCCTCAAGGAGAATCTGTCTACTATGCGCAAAGGCTTTGGTGGCTCGCTCGCGTACTGCTTCTTCATTGACACACATCGCCGAACCAAGCCCGCCGAGCGCATAGGCGATCCGTAACATCACAGGATAGCCGATTTCCGTGGCCACCCGGACTGCCTCATCCACGCAAGTCACAGCCGAACTCGTGGGAACCTTGACACCGATCTCCGTCAGTGTCTTGACAAACAGACCGCGGTCTTCGGTCTCTCTGATGGCCAGGATCGGGGTCCCTAGAACTTTGATACCGTATTGTTTGAAGACCCCCTTCTCCTCTAACTCCAGGCCACAATTCA
>VBOO01000310.1 GCA_005877505.1 Nitrospirota bacterium | reverse complement strand
CAGGTCCGGATCAACAACCAGACCGACTGGCGTCGCAAGCACCAGACTGCGTTGGAGACCCATTATCGAAGGGCTCCGTATTATGACCGGTATGCGCCGGCGTTTCGTGCCCTTTACAGTCGGGACTTGGAGCGCCTGGCTCCGCTCAACGTCGAGGTCATCCGTGTGTTGGCCGAAGCATTCGAGATTAGGACGAGGCTTGTCGAGGCCAGCCGGTTCAGCGCCCGGGATGACCAGACAGGCCGGTTGGTGGATCTGTGCAAGTCGCTCGGTGCTGATCGCTACCTCGCCGGAGACGGCGGGCGCGCGTACATGAACCTGGGCGAATTTGAAGAGGCCGGGATCTCAGTGGAGTTCCAGGAGTTCGCTCATCCCGAGTACGCCCAGGTCTACGCGCCCTTCATCGCCGGGATGTCGGCCATCGACCTGTTGTTCAATTGCGGGCGCGACGGGATTGAACTGCTGAGAAAATCGCGCAGGAGCAGGGCATGAACATCTTAGCCTTGGGTGCCCATCCCGACGATATCGAAATCGGCTGCGGGGGAACCTTGCTGAAATACGCGCGTGCGGGCCACGGGGTCTACCTGATGATCCTCACGGAAGGAGCGCAGGGGGGCAGCGCAAAGGTGCGGCGGAATGAGCAGGTCGCCTCATGCCGGATCCTGGGCGCCAAGGAGATCTTCTGGGGAGGGTACCAGGACACCGAGGTCCCCGTGACCCGGCAGGCCATTCAGCAGATCGAGGACATTGTCAAGAAAATCGACCCGGCGTTCATCTTCGTCAATTACTTTGACGATACGCACCAAGACCATCGTCACCTGGCAACCTGCACCGTGACCGCCACCCGCTATGCCCGTAACGTCTTGTTCTATGAGACCCCCACGACCCAGAATTTCTCGCCGACGGTCTATGTCGACATTGACGGGCTCTTGGAGGACAAGGTGCGGTCCCTGGAAGCGCATGCGTCGCAGGTCCAGAAGACCAACGTCGAAGGGCTCAGCATCCTGGAAGTCGCGCGCTCCTCTGCGCACTTTCGCGGCATCCAGGGACGTGTGAGGGCCGCGGAAGCCTTCGTCCCGTTGCGGCTGTTCATCAATGTAGGCGCCGACCTCGTGTGAGCGAGCCGTTCATCCCCCATTCCCGCCCGGCGCTCGGCG
>VBOO01000058.1 GCA_005877505.1 Nitrospirota bacterium | reverse complement strand
TGGACAAGACGCCCATCGTGGGTGATTTCCTCGCCCGGTTCTTGAAAGGTGGGCCCACGCCGGGGCAAATGACCTTGAGCCGGTTCTTCGTCATCCATGTCATGATCCTGCCGGCTGCCCTGATGGGGCTGGCGGGACTCCATCTCTTCCTCTTCCGCTCGGCCGGGCCGGCCGGTCCGTTCCACGGGACCCTGGAGGAGTTGAGGGCCAAGACCGATTTCTTCTTCCCGCGCCAGGTCTGGAAAGACATCGTGGCGATAGCCGTCGTCTTCCTCACGATCTGTTCGTTGGCCTTCATCGAACCAGTGCAATTGCTCGAGCAGGCGACGCCGGATCCCGGCGATTACCATCCGGAGCCAGAATGGTATTTTCTCTTTCTGTTTCAGATGCTGCGGTTGAAAGTCTTTTCCGGCGAACTCGGCCAGTTCGTGGCTGGGGTGGCCATTCCGGGCGCGTTCATGTTGCTCCTGGCCGCGCTCCCATTCATCGACCGGAGCCCGGAGCGCAATATCTTCAAGCGGCCGATCGCCCTCCTGTCGTGGACCGTGGTCATGATCGGAATCCTGGTCCTGACCGTCTCCGCCATCCTCAACCGTGAATTCTTGGAATGAAGTGAGCCCAGGGCATGGCCCATCCCGTTGAAAGCATCTCCCCCATTAAACTGGCCTGGGCCGTGTCCTGGTCGGCTTTCTGGACAGGGCTCCCGTTCAAACTCATCATCGCCCTTCTCCTCCTCGCGGGGCAGGTGCCGCCGTGGGAAGGCGCGGGGCTCGTCACGCTGCTCGTGGTGTCGGTGCCGATTGATATGTGGGCGGTGGGGCTCACGGCCAGGACCGTCTTCTTGGAGCGACTGGGGATGGATGTCCGAGGGCCGGTGGGGGTGAGCTTGTGGTGGCAGGGGGCGGTGCTGGGCGCGCTCGTATTGGGCGGGGCCTATTACGCGGTAGGCACCACCGTGGCCGTCGGCCAGAAGATCGCGGCGGCCATGATCGCGCTCATCAAGAAAGTCTACCCGACGCTTCCGATCGCCGAACAGATCACGCTCGAGCTGCTGCTGTGGACCATTCCCACCGCGATTGTCCTGTTGGTGTGTGTTCTGATTTGGCTGCAACTCTTCGGGTGGCGTGTCAAGCGGTTCGTCGTGACCTCGGGGCAGACCAGTTCAGCCAGCTTGCTAGAACGCGTCCGTCAGTGGGATTATGCGCGCGTGCCGGCCGATCCGACCTTGGTGCTGGTTTCCTTCGCCGGCATCATGGTGACGCTCACGGTCGTGTTCTGGGTCCTTCTGCCGGTCACGACGCCGACTCCCCACCCAGATTATCCGCTTCCGCAGGCCGCGAAGGCAACCAAGCCGGTCAAACCGGAAGAGCTCATCAAGAAGACCGAGGCGAACCTGGAGAAAGCCGAGGCCGTGCTGGCGGCCCTTGAGAAGGAAAAGAGCAAGGACGTGAAGAAAGGCAAAGGGAAATAAAAGGAGAGTGTGCCATGGAAACGGGCAACGGGGACAGATTTGAAATCTGTCCCCAACAAATCTATGCGGCGCTCTTTCTCATGCTGTTCACCGTGGCTGCCCCTCTCGGCCTAGCCTGGGCGCAGGAGGCGCCAGCGGGCGCGGCGACGGAGTATCGCGACATCCTTCCCGGTATCCTGGGCAGTCGGAATCTGATCTGGATCATCGCGCAGCAGCACCTCCTCCTTGCGGGTTTCGTGCTCGGCGTGCCGATCTTTGCCTGGGTCTGCGAGATCGTCGGGGTGCGGACGAGGGATCCGCGTTACGATACGCTGGCCAAGGAATTTACCAAGCTCCTCACCTCGGCCTATGCGACGACGGCCCTGTTTGGGGGTATTCTCCTCTTCCTCCTGCTTGGACTCTACCCCAAGCTCATGGTCTACCTCACGGACGTGTTCTTTCCATCCTTCATCGTGTACAGCGTCTTGTTTCTTCTGGAGACGGCCACCTTGTATCTCTACTGGTACGGGTGGGACACGATGCAGGGGGGCAAGAAGGGCCTCCACCTCTTCCTGGGGTTCCTGCTCAACGTCTTCGCCTTCTTCATCATGATCGTGCCCAATTCCTGGGCGACGTTCCAGGCCAGCCCCGTTGTCATCACGGAAAGCAACATGTGGGCCAGGGCTTGGGCGGCGACCTGGAACCCCACCTGGTGGCCGGTGAACGTCCACCGCCTGATCGCCAACGTCGTGCTGGGGGGATTCATCTGCGGCGCCTATGCCGGGTTGAAATATCTCATGGCCCAGAACCAGGCGGAACGTGTCCACTATGACTGGATGGGCTATGTCGGGAACTTCATCGGCGTGTTTGGCATGCTGCCGCTGCCGTTCGCCGGGTATTGGCTGATGCGGGAGATCTACCAGTACAACCAGCAGATGGGGATCACGCTGATGGGTGGCTTTCTCTCCTGGCTGTTCATCCTCCAGGCCATCCTGATCGGCATTCTGTTCCTCGGAGCCAACTATTACTTCTGGCTGGGCATCATGTATCGCATCCCCGGATCCGAAGCCAAGTATCGGAAGCCGATCATGGCGATGCTCGTGATCTTGCTCGTGTGTCTCGGGGTCTGGATGACCCCGCACTCCCTCGTCGCGAGCCTCGAAGAGGCGCGGAAGATGGGCGGCACCCATCATCCCCTGTTGGGCGTCTTCGGCGTGATGTCCGCGAAGATGACCGTGGTCAATGTGATGATCCTGGTCACCTTCATGAGCTTCGTGATGTACTGGCGCGCCGGCAAGCAGGAGACCGCCACTTGGGCTAAGGCCGCCAAAATCGGTCAAGGAGTCATCTTGGGGGTGGCCACCATCGTCGTCGTTGTGCTTGGCGTCTGGGGTTATTTCGTGCCGGCCATCACCCGCATCAACTTTTTCTCCACGACCCAGGTGCTCGTCGTGCTCTTCGTCCTGTTGACCATTACGCCTTTGACGGCGCTCGTGCTGAAAAGCGCCAAGACGACCACCGACATGGTCTGGGGCATCATGCCGCCCCGGGCCGCCTACGCCCTCGTGTTGAACGCGGTCATGGTCATCCTGCTTATGACCCTGATGGGCTACGCGCGGTCATCTTCAAGGGTCCACTGGCACGTATACGGGGTGATGCAAGACACCTCACCATACGCCTATTCACCCGCGCTGGGCTATGCAGCGGCCTTCATGTAGCTGAATACTTTTCTGTTCTGTCTGATGGTCGCGTTTATCTTCTGGGTCGCCTCCCTCGGCGGGGAGAAGAAGGAGGGCACTTCTGGGAAGGCCCATGTGAAGGAAGCCGTGAAGCCGGCTGTTGCCGGTGCACCGGTGCCGGCTGCCGGACGCCGATAAAGTTCGTGGAGGCAGATTTCTCATGACCGAAGTCCAACTGCTGCAAACGATCGGGTTGAGCGTCCTGGGGCTGGGAGGAGCAATTCTTCTCTTTGTGAAGGCCCGCTTTGTCCGCGTCGTTGCCTTTGTGTCCATCGTGTTGGGGGGCTTTACCTTGGTCGCCTTGAGTATTCCTCAAATGGCCTCGTTGCCACCTGCCGTGGAAAAGTTCGACGTGGCGTCCATCAAAGACAAAAAAGACTTGGCTGCGATTGGGCAAAAGATCTTTTTCGGCAAAGGCCAGTGCGCTCTGTGCCATACGATTGGGACCGGCGAAGGTCGGTGTCCTGATCTGAAGGGCGTTGGGGCCAAGCTGACACGGGGTTTCCTTTACGAGAGCCTGACCCAGCCGCAGGCCTACATCTATAAGGACTACGAACACGTCGGCCAGCCCAAATTCTTTCCGGCCAAGATGCCGTATATCAACAAGAAGCCGATCGCTTTGAGTAACAATGAGATCCTGGCGGTCATCGCGTTTTTGCAAAACATGTCCGGCGAGGCGGTGACGATCGAGCTCTCCGAGATCGAAGCGCCGGGTCCAGCAAGCACGGCGAAGAAGGGAGAACTATGAGAGGGTCCTCATTGGCCGTGAAGGGCGCTGTTCTGCTGGTGGCGGTGTTCGTGGTGTTCAAGTTCGGCGCGCCGTTAGTCACCGCGCCTTTGCCCATGAGTCTCATCTGGCTCTATCTGTTCCTGACCACCGTCGGCATCGTCGTCTACGGGACGCTCAGCGGCGAATCCACGGAGGCGTTGCTGGGGCCCATCTTTCGTTTCCTGGGCGGGGAAGGTTTGAACGGGGTCGCCCAACTCGCTCGTCTCGCAGTGCTGGTGCTGTTTCCGCTCCTCGTGGGCTGGGAGACGTACAGTGACCTTGTGCCCAGCTCGCAGCCGCCCGCCGAAAACCGGACGATCCATCCGGCCCCGCCCGGCGAGTTCGTCGGGCTGGCAAATCCGGTGCCCAACACGCCGGAAAACGTCATGATGGGGAAGGGCCTCTTTGCCGCTTTCTGCTCGCCGTGCCATGGCCCCAAATTCAACGGCAACGGGCCGGCCTCCGATGGCTTCAATCCCCCGCCAGCGAATTTTGTTGATCCCGGCACGATTGCGCAATTGCAAGAGTCTTACCTGTTCTGGCGCATCAAGAAGGGCGGGGTGGGGCTGAATGTGGAAGGCCATCCGTGGAAGTCGGCGATGCCTCGATGGGAAGTCGAGTTGCCGGACGAGTGGATCTGGAAGATCATCATGGCCGAATATGCGGGGTCCGGGCAGAAGCCCCGGACGTGGGAGTAAGCGATGGCGGGAACGCTTTCCGGACACGCACGAATGGCCGTCCTGGCTGCGACAGTCGCTGCGTTGTGGGGGACGCCAGTCCTGGCGCAGGAGACCGTCGTCGTCCGGGTGAAGCTGATCCAGGGCGAGGTGCCGACGGATCCGCTGGCCCCGATCTGGAATACGATCCCGGCGACCGAGTTTCCGATGTCGCCGCAAGTCCACTGGCCGAAGCGCATTCTGCAGGTGACGGTGAAGTCCATCAAGGTGCGCGGCGTGCACAACACCAAGCAGTTCGCCTTCATGTTGGAGTATGCCGACCCGACCCAAGATCCGGCCGACGCCGCGGCGCTGGAGTTCATGGTCGGCGACAAGAAGGCCCATTTTGCCCATGGCCAGCCGATGGCGCAGGTCGAAGGCGGGCCTGTCAACATCTGGTACTGGCGGAATGATACGCCAGGCGCTGCGGATATGAACGCCCAGGGATTTGGCACGCTGAAGAAGCAGGCGCAGCAGGACGTCCAGGCCAAGGGAGTCTGGAAGGACGAGCGGACCAAGGTCCGGTTCAAGGAGCGGAAGCTCATCCCCCGGAAGGACGCCAAGGGAGAGCCGGCGAAGGACCCCAAGACCGGCGACCCGCTCTTCGACGAGGAGACGAAAGTGGTCGAGCAGGACGTGACCGGCGTGTGGCGCGTCGTGTTCACCCGGGCCCTCACCACAACCGATCCGAATGACGCCCAGTTCCAGCTCGGCACGTTCCCGAACATCGCGTTCGCGGTCTGGGACGGCAGGAAGCTTGAAAGCGGCGACCTGAAGGAGTCGGGTTCGCAGAAGGCCGTCACCTCGTGGTGGTACTTCAACGCGGAACCGCCGACCAACTATTCGATCTATCTCTACGGGCTCATCGCCGTGGTGGTGGCCGCAGGGGTGGAGTACGTCATCATCCGCAAGGTGAAAAAGGGGCAGCCGCTATGAGCAGGGAGCACTGCGTGGGGGCGTTCGCGGCCGCGGCGGTAGCGGTGATGGTCGGGGTGGGCGGGTGCGCCCTGTTCGAAAACGAGCACGTTGCCAGGGGACGCACGCTCTATGCCTATTACTGCTCCCATTGCCACGGCGAGCACGGCCGGCCCGGCGAGGGCTTCAACTGGAAGTCCATGCCGGATCCCAAGCCCAAGGACCTGTCCAACAAGGATGAGATGAGCACCCTGAAGGACGAGGAGATCTTCGCGGCAATCTCCCGCGATATGAAGGACACCACGCCGGGGGTCGGCGACAAGATCAGCGAGGACGAGTTCGCCGTGCCCACCATGCCCACGTTCAAGAACACGCTGTCGGAGGAAGAGCTGTGGTCTCTGGTGGCCTTTGTGCGCACGCTCCATGGGATGAAGCTGGAGAAGGCCGACTGGGCGTCGCTCAAGAAGGAGCGCCCCAAGTTCGCGCTGGTCCCCAAGCCCATGGTGACGGCGACCCCCGCCGAGGAAGCCAAGCTCGCTGCGCGCGGCAAGCAGCTCTATTACAACAAGTACGGGTGCAACGCCTGTCACAAGATCGGGCAGAGCGGGGGAGAGGTCGGGCCGCCGTTGGACCGGGCCGGGTTCCGCTTGAACACGTCCTGGGTGTATCGCTGGATCAAATATCCGCAGTCCATGAAGCCGCGTACCAAGATGCCCAATCTGGGCGTCAGCGATGAGGATGCCAAGGCCATCATGTTTTTTCTGAAGACGCTGAACGCCCCGCCGCCCGCCCAGCCGCTGCCGGCCTCGTCCTGATTTCGAATCGTGCATCATGCGGTAGGGGCACGGCGCGCCGTGCCCCTACATTATCGCAAAATGATCCCGCTCCAAATTCCGAGAAGGATGAGCGCGCCGGCCCAGACGTGCTGCTTGAACAAGGCGAAGGCCTGGGCGGGCGCGACCGGGTGTCTGATCCGGCGAACCTGCCAGGCGAACTGCACGCCCGTCAGCAGGAGCGTCACGTAGAACGGCCAGGCGAGGCCCGTCGCGAAGCCGACCAGGCCCAGAACCACCACCATCGCGGACAGTGCGCTGCCGACGGCCGCCCACGTCCATGATCCGAAGAGCAGGGCGGCGGAATGCAGGCCGACCAGCCGGTCATCTTCCTGGTCCTGCAGGGCGTAGATCGTGTCGTAACCAATGGCCCAGAAGATGGTGGCGGCGAAGAGGCCCACAGCCGGCCAGCCAACCTCGTTGCGCGTGGCCGACCAGGCCATGAGCGCGCCCCACCCGAACGCCATGCCAAGAATGGCCTGGGGGAGCGGCAGGACCCGCTTGGCCAGCGGGTAGAGGACAGCCAGGAGCAACGCGATGGGTGCGAGGGTGATCGTGAGAGGATTGAGCAGGAAGACCAGGCCGGCGGCGATCCCGATCAGCGCGAGAAAGACGGCCAGGGCCGCTCTTGGCTGCATGCGGCCGGAGGCCAGGGGGCGCTCGCGAGTGCGCTGGA
>VBOO01000311.1:431-1794 GCA_005877505.1 Nitrospirota bacterium | reverse complement strand
ATACCCCTTCTCCCACAACGGGTTCACATGCCGCTTGGCCTCGTTCCACGGCAACTTGGTGTTGCGCACATGGCGGTCGTCGTGGTGCATGGCCGTGATCGGGATGCCGTAGTCATCGGGCCGCACGAAGGGGTTCGTGCTGAGGATGACGCTCGGCAAATACGGCGTGGCCTCGGCGTCCTCCCGCGCCACGATGAAGTTCTCGCCGTACTCGATGCATTCCGGCTCGATCCGGTAGTTCTCGAACCGGCCGGTGCGCGTCCACATGGGCTTCGACTCGTTGACGTGCTCCCAGAACGGCTGCCGCGGATACGTCCGCGTCATCGTGAACCAGCCCTTCTCCGACTGGAGCAGCGTCTTCGTGTTGTAGCCGTACAGGGTCACGGACGCGTCGAAGATCCGCTGAATATAGACGTCCGGCTTGTTCTCCATCACGAACTTCCAGGTATCCGTGAACCGCTGGTCGCCGGTCATCTCCTGCCACTTGATGGCCACCCCGATGTACGTGTCCAGATCATTGCGGGTGTCGTACAACGGTCGGATCCCGCCCTTCCAAATCTGGATATACGGGTTGGAGCACGAGGCCGCAAACTCCGGATACGTAAACTCCATCCAGGAGTTGATGGCCATGGCCACGTCCGCGTAGTTCACGCCGGACGTCATCTCCAGATCCTGGACCACGATGCACTCCACGTTCGAGTCCACGTTCTTGACCATGTCGTAGTGGTACTTCGCGTTATTTAACAGATTGACGTTGACTGTCCATTCCACCTTCGTCGGCGAGGGCATGTGTGTCTTGCCTGTGAACACCTTGCGCCCATACTTCGGCGTGTTCACGATGAGCGCGCGGTCCCCGTGGTTCCAGTACGCCGGCTCCTCGCCATAGGCGTAGTACTTGGTTCGGATCTGCTTGCCGTGCGCCCTGGGATCCATATCCAGGTCGAAGGCGTCCTCCGCACCCCAGGCTCCGATGCCCCCGCCGGACCATGGTGTGCCCTGCGGCACGCCGGTCTTGTAGTTACCGGACCAGTTATGGGTGCCGGTCCCGAACTTGCCCTGGTTGCCGGTCAGGATACAGATCATCGCCGCCCCGCGGCCGTTGGTCGTCCGGTGGAACCAGTGGTTCGTCCCTTCGCCGGAGTGGATCGCTATCGGCTTGACGGTGCCACAGTCGCGGGCCCAGCGCACGATCAGGTCCTTCGGCGACTGGGTGATCTGGTGCGTCGTGTCCAGGTCGAAGTCCTGCACGTGGATCTTGTACAGCTGGAACACCGGCATGACGTCCACTTCCTTGCCGTCCAGCAGCTTGACCCGGTAGGTGCCTTCCAAGGCCGGGTCGATGCCAGACTTCACCAGGTTCACC
>VBOO01000311.1:0-420 GCA_005877505.1 Nitrospirota bacterium | reverse complement strand
TCTTCGCTGTGTCCCACACCATGAAATCGCCCAGCCGCTCCCGGTACTCCGGCTTGATTGACTGGACGTACTTCGTATAGCCGTGGGACAGGTCGAACAGCTGGTAGCCCTTGATCACGTCATGCGGATCCAGGTACTGCAGTGTGTCGGTACGGACCAGGATCGGACTGTCCGTGTACTGCTTACAGAAGTCCCCATCATACAGGTTCTCGTCCATCAGGATCTTGATCACACCCAGGAAGAGCGCCGCGTCCGACGCGGGCCTTAGCGGAATCCAATAGTCCGCCTTCGTCGCGGGCGGGCTGTACTCCGGCACGATGACCACGATGCGGCCGCCGCGCTCCATGCACTCGATGAACCAGTGCGCTTCCGGCATCTTGTGCTCGACGAAGTTCTTGCCCCAACTCACATGCAGCTTCG
>VBOO01000057.1 GCA_005877505.1 Nitrospirota bacterium | reverse complement strand
AGGCGGCCCAGACGGTCGAACAGGAGCTGCGCCGCCGCAATGTCCATGACGGTCAGCTCATCGAACGTGGACCGCGCCGGACCGTCCCCCTCCAGGATGCCGCGGACGACCAGGCGCCGGATGCGTCCGCCGACATTTACCTCCACCGCCGAGCCCACAGCCAGGCCGTGGCGCCGGGCCAGCTGGCGGCCTACAAAGAGCGTGTCGGGCTGAAGGTACCGCTCCCAATCGGCTTCGCTGCCGGAGTCGTCGTGGCCGCTCTCGACCACCCGGTAGTCGCGGAAAGAGGATTCGGCCAGGAGATCCACGCCCAAGATCGGCAGCACGATTCCTCTGGCCGAGCCATCGGCCCTCCAGATTCCGGTGAGGTCCAGCACCGGCGTGGCCAAAAGGACGCCGTCCGCGTGGCTGAGGGGCTCGATGATGCGCTCGTCAAAGCCGCCCAGGGAGTCCGCGGCGTTGAAGACCTGCAACGTCGTCCGTCCGGCCACGCCGAGCACGGCCTGTTCGAACGAGCGGACGATCTCGACGTTCGCCGTCGCGACCGCCACGTACACGGCGACCCCGAGGGCCACGCCGCCGACCGTGAGGGCCGTGCGCGGGAGTTCCCCGGCGACATGACGCCACACTAAGAGACGGAAAACGGTCACAGTTCCTTGAGGCGACCCACGACGGCGCTGGCGGACGGATAGCCCTTCTTTTTCAGCACGGCCTGCAGCTCATCGGCGATCCGGTCGAAGACCTTGGGCCCCTCCTCCACGAGACCCGTGCCGATCTGCACGGCCGAGGCCCCGGACAGCAGATGCTCGAACGCGTCGGTGCCGGACACGACGCCTCCGACTCCGATGATCGGAATTCTCCCATCGAACGCTTTCCAGAAGGCTCGAACGTTGGCCAGCGCGATGGGCTTGATCCCCGGGCCGCCCAGGCCGCCGAATCCACCCTTCGGCTTGATCACGACCGACTCCCGGTCCGGATCGATCACGAGCGCATTGCCGACGGAGTTGATCAGCGAGAGGAAGTCCACCGGCGCCCGCTTCAGGACCTCGGCCATCGCGGCGTGGTGGGCGGGATCGAAATACGGAGGCAGCTTCATGCCCATCGGGCAATCCACGACAGCCCGCACGCGGCGGATCAGTCGCTCCGAGGCCTCGAAGTCATACCCGATCTGCGGCTTGCCGGGGATGTTCGGACAGGAGAGATTCACTTCGACGAGATCAGGACCGGCCCGGCTGATCGTCTTAGCGATTTCCGGAAAGTCGTCCTCGCAGAGGCCGGCCACGCTTGCGACCACCGGCTTCCTGAACTTCTTGAGGGTCGGGATCAGCTCCGCATACGCCCGGTAGCCGAGGTTCGGCAACCCCATCGAGTTGATCGAGCCGCCCGCAAAGGGATAGTACCGAGGCTCCGGGTTGCCCGTGCGGGCCTCCAGCGTCATGGACTTGGTGACGATGGCTCCAGCTCGGGACCGCCCCAACGCTTCGAGCTCCCCGCGCGTGACGCACAAGGCGCCGGAGGCATTCATGAGGCAGAGGGGAAAGCGAATGCCAGCGATGGTGCAGGAAAGGTCGACCGTGTCGGGCGAGTGGGTCACGGCACGATTTGTTGGGAGACGCGACACTTGACCACCAGCATCGCCGTGCCGCGTCCCTCGACACACTTGTCCAGGTTCCTGTAGTCCAGCTTCCCGTCCAGATTCACCAGGAATTCGAAGGAGAAGGCCGTCGTCATGAACATGTAGCGCCCCGGCCTGAGCTTCAGGGTTGCGACCTTATCAGTCATCATACGGTCTCTGACCGACTGGAGCGGCTCGGTCACTCCCGGCACGCTCCAGGCCCGAGGGGGTATGATCGCAGTGGCGTTGATCACGATCGGATGCTCCTGCGCCAGGGGAAGCTTGGGCTGATCAACCGCTAGCGTGACGCCAGCCGCAATCAGGACCGAGACGATCGCTGCCCTCATCTTCGCACTTCCTCCCCATCCATCGAGCCATCCCGCATCAGCACGATCCGATCCGCCTCTTCCGCCGCGCTCCGGCTGTGCGTGGCCAGGATCACGGTCTGCCCGCCCTGCCGGGCCAACAGTTTAATCATCTGGATGATCTCCCGCCCCACCTTCGAGTCCAGGTTGCCCGTCGGCTCGTCCGCCAGCAGGAGCGCTGGCCGATGCACCAGCGCCCGCGCTACCGCGACGCGCTGCTGTTCCCCGCCGGACAGCTCCGACGGGCGATGGTGACCCCTCTGGGCCAGGCCCACCAGCGCCAGACACTCCTCCACCCGTTTTTCGGGGTCGGCTTCGCCGCGCAGCAGGAGTGGGAGCGCGACGTTCTCACGTGAGGTCAGCCCTGGCAGCAGATTGAAGAACTGGAAGATAACCCCGATCTGCTCCCGTCGGAGTTGCGTCCAGTCGGCTTCGGTAAACCCTCGTGTGGACAGCCCATCAATGACGACATCGCCTTCCGTGGGCCGGTCCAAACCGCCGATCAGGTTCAGAAGCGTGCTCTTTCCGCTGCCGCTCGGCCCCATGATGGCCAGGAACTCTCCCTTGACCACCTCCAACGAAACCCCTTGGACTGCCGGGATGATCGAGGCGCCTCGTTGATAGACCTTGGAAACTCCTACCAGCCGGACCACGCTCCCTCGCAAGCTGCCTGCCCACCTATAACACAAAGACGCAAGTCCCGACAATGTAGAGCACGTGAGGTAACGGTCTGCGCCGGGGCGGTGTCCAAGGAAGAGAAGAGCCGCCATGCCGGACATGCTGGACATGATCTTGCACTGGGTCTTTCCTACCGACTGCGCTGTCTGCAAGCGGCCGGCGACGGACCGCCGCCTGCCCTTCTTCTGCCGGGGTTGTTGGGAGAGGATCCAGCCCATCGAAAACCCTGTGTGCCCCCGATGCGGGCGACCGTTCGACTCGCCGCTCGCACTGGCCGCTAGTCCGGGACACCTCTGCGGTCCGTGCCGAAAGAAACCTCCCACGTTCGACCTCGCCCTATCCCCCTATCGCTATGAGGGCGTGCTGGAGAAGGCGATCCACCTGTTCAAGTACCGGCGCCGGGATGGGCTGGCGACGCCTCTGGCCGACCTGATGCTCGTCTGGACGGACAGGCTGCCTCCTGTCTCCCTTGTCATGCCAGTCCCGCTCCACCCCAGTCGCCTGCGAAGCCGCGAGTTCAACCAAGCGCTGTTGCTGGCCGATCGGCTCGCCGACCGGCTCGGCCTCCCACTCTCGTTTGAGCAACTTGTACGGGTTCGCGCGACCCGGCCACAGACGGAACTGGACCGCAAGGAACGCGCCCGGAACGTGCGGCGCGCCTTCGCCGTGCGGGAACCGGCCGGCCTAGCCGGCCAGCACGTGCTTCTGGTAGACGACGTCCTGACGACAGGGGCGACCGTCAACGAGTGCGCCCGAGTGCTCCGGCGGGCGGGGGTCGAATCCGTCACGGTTCTCACCCTCGCTCGGCGGGTTTAAAATTGCGTAGGGGCGCACCTGCGTGTGCGCCCGAATTGTGGATGGCCGCGCAGAACATGGGCGGACACATAGGTCCGCCCCTACATCGGATGCAACGGAATTATGGATTATGCCAGCAGTGGCAATGATCGGCAAGGAGTGGCATGGACAACTACTTGACAATTTCAGCCGGTTCCCTTTAGGATGGCGACCATATCCTCCGGAATGTTCGATGGCCAAGGCGGTACGGGATGAGGTGCTGACCACCGCCGAGACATGCCGCTACCTGAAAGTGGCGCCTCGGACGCTCTATCGCTACATTCAGGAGAAGCGTGTGCCGGCCTTTAAGCTCGGGAAGGACTGGCGGTTCGTGAAGTCGGAGCTTGACATGTGGCTCCGGAGGAAAAGCCGGGAGTACACCCGGAAAAAGCTCCGCTGAGGAGGCCCATCATGTTTTCAGGGGAATATGTCTGCAAGCTGGACGAGAAAGGCCGGTTTCTTCTCCCCTCGGCCATCCGCGACCTCCTGTGCCCGGACGGGCAAGTCAGCGAAAAAGGCGTCGTCTTCCTGAAGAGGGCCGACCCGACGTCGCTCAAGGTCTATCCCCTGTCCGAGTGGACGAATCTCATGAAGCAGACCAGGGCCAAGCTCGATGAAGAACAAAGCCGCCTCTTCATGCACTTCGTGGTTTCGGAAACCGCCACATCGGAGCTTGACAAGGCAGGCCGCATCCTCATTCCCGGCAAGCTGCGCAAGCATATCAACCTGGCCGACGACCAGGAGATTGTCCTGGTGGGTATGTACGAGCACTTGGAGATCTGGGAGCCCTCGAATTGGCGGCGCTACCTCGCCCAGGCGGAAAACCGCCACGAGGTCTCGATGAGCAAGATCATGGACCTACTGTAGCCCGCCCCTGTGAGGCTTGCCCGCTCTTCACCCACACGTCCCGCTGTCCTTCGCCAGACGTCCTTCCGCCCCCCCAGCGCGCACAACCCGAGAGCGAATGATCGCGAGGCCGTGCTGCGCTCGATCCGGCAGTTGTGTCTGGCCAGCGCGGTGAAACGCACGCGGCGCCAGATTCCGCCACCCGTCAACAGCCCCTCCTCCCCTGGGCCAGCGCGACACCCCGTCGCGGATCATCCCGAGAACGGCCTACACCTGGTGTTGCCCCTCCCCCCCAGTATTAATCACCAGTATGCTACCGTGCAGGGACGGCGCGTGCTCTCCTCTGCTGGCCGCCGGTTCAAGGCGTTGGTCGGGCAGGAAGTCCTCTGCGCGCTGGCCAGACGAAAATCCGGTCCCACGCTCGGTCAGATGCTAGACGGGGCTCCCTTGGCACTCGACCTCCAGTTCTATTTCGAATCGGAGCTCCGCCGGGACATTGACGGCGGGCTCAAGATCACCCAGGATGCGGTCTGCGAAGCCCTTGGGCTCAACGACAACCGGATCGTCGAGGTGACCCTCCGCAAAAAACGGGACGCCGCGTCGCCACGCCTGGAACTGTCGCTGCGTGCGCTCAGCTCTTCCGGGAAGTCTTAGCGCTGATTCCGCGATAACCCTCCGGCAGCCCGACCTTCCCCTAGTCGAGAATCTGTGGGGCTGCATGCTATGCTACCGTCTGCTACTATCCGGGCATGGAGGTTGCCATGAGACTTTGGCGACAGCGACTGACCATGGCAGGATTGGCCCTGGGTATGGCGCTCGGCACCGTTGATCTGTTCGATGCCAGCCTTAGCCAGGCCGCCACTTCCGCTCAGGTCACCGAGGCGGGAAACGCGATTGAACTGAAATACGTCGGCGAGGACGGCACGAGTACTAAGGAGGTCCTTCCCCTCCATCAGGTAGGTTCCGCACGGTACTTCAGCACAGGCATCGGCCTGGAAGAGCGGACGGCCCAGTACCCGCCGTTCCCGTTGAAACTGGTCTTTGTTGCCGGTCCGAAAGCCTATGTGACGCAGGTGGCGGTCTCCATCAAGGACACCAAGACGGATATGGCGGTTCGAATCCCCAGTGATCAGGTAACGGGCCCTTGGCTCTTCGTGGACCTGCCGGCCGGCACCTACGACATCACCGCTGTCCGGGGCGATCGCGCCGGGGTCACACAGCGGGTGGAGCTTGTCCCCGGATGCACCAAGGTCGCCTACTTCCGGTGGACGGAGTAACTCGTTGGGAGCACTTTGCCCATGAGGCCGACATCGGCGTGCGCGGGGTTGGCCAGACTCGCGAAGAGGCCTTCGAGCAGGCCGCCCTCGCGCTGGTCGCGGTCATCACCGACCCCCAGACCGTCCGCTCGGAGCATCCGATCACGATCACGTGCGAGGCGCCCGACGACGATCTGCTGCTGGTCGAATGGCTGAATGCGTTGGTGTACGAGATCGGAACCCGCCGCATGCTGTGGAACCGGTTTCAGGTCCGCATCGAAGGCCGTCGCCTGGTCGCCACCGCCTGGGGCGAACGCACTGACGTCACCCGGCATCAGCCGGCTGTGGAAGTCAAAGGCGCCACCTATACGAACCTATCCGTACGGCAAGAGCCGAGCGGCCTCTGGGTGGCGCAGTGCGTGGTGGACGTGTAGTGTTCGCAAGGGCCTGGCCGAAACAGGTTGTCACGGCAAAAGCGTCTGGGCATTGGGGGTCGCAGCCGACGCGGCTCCGGATGCAACAAACTGGAGAAACCGCGAGTAATCCAGCCTGAGCGACGGCGGAGTGCCTCCGAACACCCGCTCGACCAACCCCCGGTCCTGGTCCACGACGTACTCGGGAGGATCAAAGCCGAGCGTGAAGTGCTGCGGGGCCACCGCCGTCTCCGAATGCGTCGGGTCATACGCCGGGAGCCCCGGGATGACGTCCACCCGATTCTGGTAGTTGAACAGCACGATCGTCAGCATTCGGTCCTTCACGAACAGCGCGCCTGTCGTGACATCGCGGCGATCAGGCCCCCGTCGTTTCGCCACGTACAAGACGATCCGCTCCATCACGCCCGCCTTCCCGAGGGCCGCGGCCAGCACCGGCGCCACCCTTGCCAACGTGGGCGCGTCGAAGAGCGGAACGGGCTGGATGGGTCCCGTGAGAAGCCTCTGGAGCCAGTGCGCCGTGAACCGGACCCGGACTCTCTTCAGAATATTCGTCAGGTCCTGCTCGGAGAGGCGCACCGGATGGTCGTAGCCCTCTTGGGCGTCCGGAACCGTCTGCACCACAACCTCGTCCTCCACCGGAAGGACGCTGGCGCGGTATTCGAGCGAACAGGCCGACAGCGAGACGAGTAGCATCCCACCCAAGGCCCACAGCGAGGTTGTGACGTTCATGGGCCCTCCTTGACGGTGACCGTCATCTCGATTCGTTCCAACGGATTGTCGTTGCCATCCTTCCTGGCCTTCAGGATGGCATCCACGGTTTCCATGCCGCGGACGACTTCGCCGAACACCGTATACTGCCAGTCCAGGCTCCCGCAGTCGTCGGCGCAAACAAAAAACTGAGAGCCCGCGCTGTTGGGATCGTTGCCGCGCGCCATGGACAGTGTGCCACGGCGATGGGGCCGGCTGTTGAACTCAGCGGGGATCGTGTAGCCTGGGCCGCCGTGCCCGTGCGTGGCGCGGTTTAAGGTCTTGCTGTTCGGATCGCCTCCCTGGATG
>VBOO01000041.1:5651-20461 GCA_005877505.1 Nitrospirota bacterium | reverse complement strand
GATCTTTGTCTGGCATAACTGGGACACGCAACGCTTTCGTGGCGTGTTTTCCGGAGTCGTGAACGATGTCCAATACAATATTGCGCCGAGGTCCTGGGATGGGTGGGAGGCCGTCTTCACCTTCAACAATTTCATTGCGCCGTTCGGTCGCGCCGAATACGTCGAGGGCCGGCGCATCCAAGACGTCGAGATCCAGTGGAATTATGTTTACGCAGGATTTGGCATTGGGTATCGAAAGGTACTGCCTCCGGGACATCAGGACAATGCCCTGGAGATCTCGCTGACCTATGAGCCCGGCTATCACTGGTTCCAGCGCACCCAACATACGGCGGCAGGGTTCATCGTTCCCAGCGACACCTATGAGGGGCGCGTGCATTTCCACGTGCGCGCCGATGCACTCGATCGAAATGTGATGGAGCTGCCGCACCGAGGGTACTCGTTCGGCGGCGATGTGGTGCACGGGCACCGGGCGCATTGGCGAAACTGGGGCGGGGTGGCCTTCGACGCTCCGGACTTTCGAAGCGAAAGAAATTATCTTGCAGCGAGTGCGTATGCGGTGGCCGCGGGTGGGGTGCCGTTCGTGGACAATGGGCTGCACCGGCTCATCTGGTCGGCCTATGGAGGGCTGGGGAAGGATCTGGACCGCTTTTCCGCCTTCCGTTTACCGGGGCGGCCGATTGGATATGAATGGGGATCGCTGTCACTTCCCATGCTGCCTGGGGTTGCCTTCACTGAATTGTTTCCTCGGAGATACGGCATCATCGACCTAACGTATCGGTATGAAGCCTTGTTTTTTCTGTATCCGTATGCCCGCGGGACCTATGGACTCGTCGAGAGACCCCTCTTTGCGGATAACGGCACGATCAAGATGCGGACGGATTCTCTGCCGGCGCTGGGAGGCGGCGTTGTCTGCGGAGCCCCGTGGAACTCGCAGGTCGAACTCAGCTACAGTTACAACTTCGGCATCTTCCGAGAGTCAGATGGCGGGCTGCGAAAGGGTGGCCACGGCATGTTTCTCTCCTGGTCGAAGGTGTTCTGAGCTTCGTAAGCGCAGGTCCTGGCGGCGAACAGAGGGGATAAAAAGAGGACAAGCTGCTGTTTGAGCGGTGTGTCAATGGATCACGCGATGCAGGGCACGAGTCCACCCTCCCTCAATCGCCTCGCGTTCAGCGCCACCACTCATTGTCTGACCGGCTGTTCGATCGGCGAGGTACTCGGGATGGTCATCGGCACCGTGTTGGGCTGGGACAACTGGGCCACGATCGCGCTCTCGGTGGTGCTCGCCTTCGTGTTTGGCTATCTCCTGACCTTGCTGCCGCTCTTGCACGCGGGCATGAAGGTTGTCGTGGCTTTCGGGCTCGCCTTCGCCTCCGACACGCTGTCCATCACGATCATGGAGATCGTGGACAGCGCCGTGATGGTCGTCATCCCTGGCGCGATGAATGCGGGGCTCATTGACCCGGTGTTTTGGATCAGCCTCATCGTGTCCCTCGTCCTCGCCGGGATCGCTGCGTTTCCTGCCAACCGGTGGTTGATCGCCAGGGGCCGTGGACATGCGCTGGTGCATGCGCACCATGGATAACGCAAAGGGGTCGCTCAGGCAGTTGTTCGTTAACTGGTGGAAAGAGTGGGTGGAGGAGGGGTCCCGATGGCGCAGATGACGGCGGTGCAGATTACTCGTGCAGGCGGGCCGTTCGAAGTGGTCAAACGAGAGGTGCCGGTGCCTGGACCCAATCAGGTCCGCATCAAGGTGCAAGCCTGTGGGGTCTGTCACAGTGACGTGTTTGTGAAGGAAGGGCATTGGCCCGGGCTGCACTATCCGCGCGTCACCGGCCACGAGGTGGCCGGCGTGATCGACGAAGTCGGAGCTGGCGTGACGGCGTGGAAGAAAGGCCAGCGGGTGGGGGTGGGATGGCATGGCGGGCACTGCGGCCAGTGCGTACCCTGCCGGCACGGCGATTTCATCACCTGCCTGAATCTCCAGATCACCGGGTTCAGCGATGACGGCGGATATGCGCAGTACATGATTGCCAGCAGCGCGGCATTGGCGGCCATTCCGCACTCGATCACGCCGGCGGAGGCCGCTCCCATCCTCTGTGCCGGCATTACGACGTTCAATAGCCTGCGTCACAGCGGAGCAAGAGCCGGCGATCTTGTCGCGGTGCAGGGCCTGGGTGGACTTGGCCATCTTGGCATCCAGTTCGCGAGCAAGATGGGGTACCGCACGGTGGCCATAGGCCGCGGCAAAGACAAGGAACCCTTGGCGCGGAAGCTTGGGGCCGTCCGATACCTCGACGTGGAGACAGTCAACGTGGCTGAGGAATTGTCCAGGCTGGGCGGCGCGGCGGTGATTCTCGCCACCGCGCCGAACAGCAAGGCGATGTCGGATCTCATTGACGGTCTTGGGGTCGGCGGCAAATTATTGGTGGTGGGGGCGTCCGCCGATCCGATCAGCGTGACGCCCATCCAACTCATCGGGCAGCGCCGATCCATTCAAGGCTGGCCATCGGGGAGCGCCCGAGACTCGGAGGAGACGCTCAACTTTTGCGCCCTCACGGGGATTCGCCCCATGATTGAGACCTTTCCGCTCGAACAGGCCGCGGCCGGCTACGAGCGCATGTTGAGCGGCAAGGCGCGGTTCCGCGTGGTGCTGACGATGTGAGTGTGAAAAGGAAGAGAAAAGGTGACCTGTGGGACTTCGGCCGCACGATCCGTGGGAGGGGCTCGGTTCTGGCTGTTAGTTGGTTGTGATGGTGAGCGCCCATCCGTCCGCGATAGAGCCAAAATCCGCCTGGGCATCGTCGTTCAGGAATAGTTGCCACGAACCGTTCGGGGATGTTTGATTGAACACGCTCAGACTGGAGCCGTATGGCTCCCCTGGAGCGGGTGCACTAAACCAGTCGCTTTCATTATCATAATAATTAGTCGGGAGATAGGTTCCGGAAGAAATCTGACCACTGTCTGGTAAGGAAGCTGATGCCGCACTGTCAAATGTCAGGGTCACGTTATCCACACCGAACTCACCACCGGCGTCGGACATCAGCATGACACTCTGTCCGTTCGGATCAACAAGGAGGATATCGATATCATCGGGAAAGGTGTGGCTGAGGCCGTTCAGGGTGACGACCACTTTGCTGATGGTGCCAGGCATTCCTGCCACATTGATACTGGAGGGATATGGTGATCCGCTCCCATGATCTGGGATAGAGATAGCCGTGGTGTTGGTAAAGGTCTGCGTGGTACCACCGCTAGGGGGCGGGGGGGAGGGATTGCCGCTCACCACCAGACGAAGGCCGGTTGAGTGCCAGAGGGTGCTTCCTTCGTCAGCCCTATGGGGTAAATACCCTTTATACCAAAACACGATATCGTCATTGCCGATCGACTCTCCATTGTTATAAGGGACCGGTCTCGCACCGTACGTCCATCCTGTGTCTTCTGATTCTTTGAAGAGGCGTCCAAACACGGTGTTATTGGCGTAACTGGTTATCGGCGCGGTGGTTTCATCGGGGATCGTAAAGTCGGTAAAACCCGGCAACACGTCGACGTAGTTCCCCGTGACAGAGTCACGAACGCGCCAGCCATGGTCCAGTGCTTCAGTTGCATTGGCGTCGAACTCATACAACTCGGTCGTATAACCGGTAGAGGTCTTCAATTGAATCTGATCGTTACCGGGGTCATTGATGTCGAAGTCGATTCGCCAGTGGGGATAGTGGACATGGTCCACCACGCACACCAAGCCCTTGCTATAAATGTGGGCATCAAGGATGCCATCGCTACTGAGGTAATAGACCTGGTACATGTCGTAGGTGCCGACCTGGTCGCGTATGCCGATCTCATACCATTGCTGTCCATTCAGTGTAAATTCACGCCGACCAATTGTGGCGTTGCCAGCCCATGGGATAGGCTGGAGGTTGCCACCCAAACGGTCGGAAAAGGGGCCACACGCGTCATTGTCGTAGAAAACAAGCATGACCGGGAAGCTGACTTTCTTGATGAACGAGAGACCCTGAAATTCCACCCCCTTCAGCGACAGGCCATCATAGTTCCCACTCACTTCATAGCTAAACCTCCAACCGTTCCAATCGACGCTTCCAGACAGTTGTGCCAGACTCAATCCTGGGAGGGTCAAGGCGCTGGTGACAAGCGCACCCGCCAGCAGGCTGGACCGTACGGTTCTCGGGAACATCATTGTTCCTGCCGCGTTTTGAGAATCAGCTGGTTGGTTAGGTCCACCAAAGCCTCAAACTCAGGAAGCGCATCGTCATGCTGTTGGAAAGATACGTAAAGGACACGAGTGTCGAAAAAGCCGCCCCCTTTGGGCTTGTAGGCAAGGATGCCGTACGCTTTCAAGTCAGCAATCCTTGCAAGGCCCTGATTGAGAAAGTGGGTACGCGCCAACTGCGCGGCTTCTGCGATTTCCTCATCGGTGATCTCAGGCTGATATTCCCGGGCGGGTATGGACCTGACCGCTTGTATCTTTTCATTGTCGAATTCGACTTCGACCGTGGCATTGTTGTCGCGGCTGAAAAAGACCATCTGGGTCGCCTTCTTGCCGGTCGTCTTGTCCTCTCTATCAATGACCGTAATACGCGTGGACCGGTTTCCCAGCGCCCGGTTGGCCTCCGGGTGGGTCCTGGCCTTGCGCTCCAGGCGATCCATGCGGGCTCCTTCGATAGCGCGATCTATTTTCTCTTGCTCAACGCTCGAGTGAACCACCACGTTGGTGATGCCACGCGGCTGGGGCGGCCACGTCATCCCCTCATGGTTGTGCCCATGGGCGGGAGGAGCGACCGCTTTGGTAGGAGCCGCCGACGCTATCCCCTGGCTACCAGGTAAGCCCGTCGATGCGGTGGTCGCGAAGCCCCAGGCAATGATCAGCGTTATCGTCAGTGCTCTCTTCAACGTTGACCTCCTGGTTGTGAGACCTCCTATCATGGATTGAATGGGTTATCACTAGAGGATTCATCTGATTTACCCTGGGGAATTTCCCTGATCTTACCTCAGTAGAGTCAGCGATATGACGGGTTGTTGCAAGGCGGCTGCGGGGTTTCATAAATGAATCCCGGGAGGATTGAGGAGGGTGTAGCCTCCCGGGTCCATACGCATTTGGTATGGACCGAGGCCGGGGTCCTGTTGACAAAGTAAATTGTGGTAAGTAAAACGATATCGCCTGGTCGAGGTGCTGTCCTCGTGCCGGACGTGAAGGCTGCGACCGGATCTAGCCACAAGGTCGTGGCGGTCCTGGTCGGCACAGGTATGGGTGGAGAATTCGGCTGGCTTGGGTGGCGTTCGCCCAATGTCATAACAAGGAGGTCCCTATGGGAAGCATGATGGTGTTATTGGCTGCCCTTTCCTTGGGCAGCGCGGTTGTTGCCCAGGCTCCTAAAGTACAAGTAGAAGCTCCCAAGCCTTTTCAGGTCGAGAAGATTGCGCTCGGGACTGGAGTGGAGGCCAGAGAGCTTGTGGGAGAAGCCACCGAGTTTGATGTCTCTGTTGGTCGCATCTATTGCTGGACGAGAATCATCTCCCAGAATGTTCCCACCACCATCAAACATGTCTGGTACGCTGACGGGGCGCAAGTCGCCGAAGTTCCCCTGAACATCAATTACCCTTCCGTGCGCACCTGGAGCAGCAAGGCGATATCGGCTGGAAAGTGGAGGGTGGAAGTCGTCAGCGAGACCGGAGACGTCCTGGCCTCGACTGACTTTACAGTCAAGGCCCAGCCTGGCCCCACTGGACCCTGATTGAGCTTGAAGGATTTACCTTATTGTATCGGGAAACGATGGCGGCCCCACGATCGCTCGGCATCGCGGTGAGCATCTGGACCACACTGGTTGTGCGAAAAAGGAAAAAGGGACATGCTGCTTTTTCTGAGGAGGTTACGATGAAGAGGCGGGGATACTGGCTTGCGATGATGGTCGCGGCGGGGGCGGTGGTTGGTCTTATCGGGTGCGGGGAGGAGGCGCCGACAGGGAAGGCGGGGGCTCCAAGCGCGCCAGCGGCCACGAGCACGCCTGCGGCGGAATCCACGGGGCAGGCCATCGTCGATACCATCAAGACGCCACTGGACAAGTCCCGTCAGGTGGAGGGCACACTTGGAAAGGCCGCCGAGAAGACGGCCGACACGGTCAAGGACGCGACACCATAGGAGCCGTTGACACTTTTCCATCCATCCATAGAATGGGCGCCGCTTTCTGCCCGACTTGGAAACCATTGTTGAACGGAAAGGGTCCTTCTAGTTTTTCGAGGGGGCTGGTGTCAGGCACATTTCGACTCCGGCTGTCTGATTCACCCAAGACATCGTGCGGAAGGGACAGGCCCTTATGCACCGGGCGCCGAATGACGCGGCGCTCTTTCTTTTCCATGAGAACTGGGTGAGCGAGGAGAATCTCAAGCGACACTTCGAAACGCCGCACATCAACTGCTGGATCCAAGAGGCCAAGGCGTTGCTGGGGGAACCGATGGAACTGACCCGCTGGCACAAGGTTGATTAGGCAGATGGGAGCAGATACTCCACCTCGATCACCGGGCCTCCGCCGAGTTTCGCCGCGATCATTCCGATCACGAAAAAAAGCCCTACCGCGCACATGAGCACCACGACCGTATAGCCCCTCGCCTTTGACTCCGGCACTTTCATCAGCAGAGGTAGGCCGAGATAGAGGAGGTACAGGCCGTACAGGCCGAGTAGTCCGAGAATGCTCAGCGGCGGAAAGAGCCCAACGATGCCCAGGACCCAGACCGGCGTGCTCGAGTAGGCAGCGACCTTGAGCGCCTGGTACCGGTTCTCCTGGCCCCTGAAATAGGGTGTGAGCTCGTCGATGATCAGGGCGAGCACGAACACGCCAACGAGCGCCATCACGTACTGCGCGATCCCCTGCCGCATCGCGGCGCCAATCGGCACCCGGTAGGCTCCCACGCCCGGCACGCTGATTCCGAAGATCGCCATCCCGATGCTCGAGGCGACGGGCCCGATCGCCGCAAGCGGGACGATGTAGCCGATATAGAGCCTGCCGACGCTCGTGGCCTCCTCGTCGATAACTTGCCACTCCTGTTCCGGGCTAAGGAGAATGTTCTTGGTGCGATCGATCAGATTCATCTTGCCCTCCGTTTGGCTGGCGCCACGCCGTCAGTACCCCATGGTCAACTGAAGAGCCGCCGACGCGGCGGGTTTTTCATGCAGAGGATGCGCAATGGTATGGCGTGGGCGGGGGTAGTATAGGGGAGCGGGGCAGATTTCGCAAACGTCCAGTTCTCCTCGTTCGATGCGGGGCAGCCATGGGGCCGTTGTTCCCCGTCTGTCACAGGAAAAATTGTGAGTCACAGGCGTATGGATACCAATTCTCAATGGATTTTGCTAAGATGATTTTTGGGGGTGCGCCAAATCTCACTGACGAGAACGCGAGGAATTGACATGGCATGTCAACGTCACGATAAGAGGGTGGCGATCCTGTCCTACCACAAGATTGGCGACCCGCTCCCAGGCGGCTGGAAGACCTGGTTCTACGTACCTGAGCGGACCTTTCTTGATCATTTGAATCTGCTCCAGGAGAGTGGCTGGGCGGCTCTGGGCTTGTCTGAATTTCTGGGAGGGCTGACCAATCCCCAGAACCTCCCGGAAAGGGCGGTTGTGATCAGCTTCGATGACGGCTACCAATCAGTCCGAGAAGTCGCCATCCCCTTGTTACGACGGTTCGGCTATCCGTCTGTCCTTTTTGTGCCAACCGATTATATAGGAGGGTACAACACGTTCGACGATGGCGTAGAGCCCCAAGAACCGCTCTGTGACTGGAATGACTTACGGGAGCTTGCCCGAGCAGGAGTATCGATTCAATCCCATGGGGTTTCCCACAGGAAATTTTCAGAACTCACAGTGACCGAGATCGAGCAAGAGCTGCTCCGATCAAAGGCCTTGCTGGAAAACAATGTGGGAGGATCGGTCGAGATCATGGCGTTTCCATACGGGGATCATGGAGGAAACTGGCATAACATCGAACAGGTTCTTGAAAAGGTTGGCTACCAAGCCGCGTGCTTATACGGAGGCGGGTTAGCAACCTTTCCGGGCGCTGCACGATACCGGCTACCCCGTTTGGCGATGGGAGCCGACACTGACTTAGCCCGCGAGCTAGGCCGGCTATAGATTCGCCTTCCGCCTATTTTGTGGACATTGTCGTGCATCGTTCGCCCGGGAATGGCTGGTCGTGCCTCATTCCCCGCTGTTGACACTCCAGGAAAGTACTCCTAGAATGGCGTCCTTTCCGGGCTACCGCAGCAGTGGGCGATCAACCATAACGGAGGTGAATGATGCAGCGAAGCACGACGTTTCGGGCAAGACTATCCCTTGTGATCATCCTGACATTTGTCGCGGTGGTGTGGGCCTCTCTGCCGGCGCAGGGCGCGGATGAGCTCACATTTACTGCGGTGGAGAAGGATGGCTCAAAAATATGGGAAGGCGGCGGCACCATTGATCTGAAGGGCCCGGTCACGTTGAAAGTGAAGAATACGCTGACCGCCGAGCACGGCTTTGCCATCGATACCATGAAAGTCAAGGACGTCATCAAGCCGGGCGAGGAAAAGACCATCACCGTGCCGCTTGAGGATATCGATACCACGGTCCCTGCGCACCGGGTCTACTGCCAGTTGCATCCCAAGCACGTCGCCGCCACGATCAAAGTGGCCGGCAGGTAGCAATCGCAGGAAGAAAAAGGAGCCCGTCAGGTTTCACGACCTGGCGGGCTTCTTTCGTCATGCAGAGCGGGACCGTCTTGATCTCCAACGCCTTCTAGATTTCCTCGACGACCGCCGCCCAGGCGGCCCCTTCCTTGTCCCAGCCCGCTGATGACAATCAGGCCCGGCAGGGACCGCTCTGCCGCATATTCCCATAATTTCTCCAGCTCCTTCTTGACCCCCGCACTGGAGTCGACGACCCAGAGGACGGCGTCCGCGATGGGCGCCGCCTGTTTCGCTTCGGCTTGAAAGCTGGGCGTGCCCGGAGTGTCCAGGAGGGTGAGGGCGGTGTCGCGCGATCGCGACACCGCTCCCACAGTCCATCGAATAATATTACGCACTACTTACAGATTCCTCACGAACCCCTTACGAATCTCCTCCAGCATGGTTTGACAGAGGTCCTTACGGGTAAGCAAGTCATCCTGACCATAAGGAGGTCACCATGAGTCTCACTGTCAGCATCATACGGCGTGGACTTGGGGTGATCATGCTCGCGAGCGGTGCGGTGATGCTCATGACCGCTATGCTCCCGGGTGGTGTCAGCTCGGATGTGTTTATAGCGCGCGACCCGGGGGTCCGCCCAGGCCCTGCGGGCGCCGGCGGCCCGCTCTCCGGACTGACCACATTCGAACAACAGGTGTTCGGTGTGGGTCGTGAGGACTTCGAGGAAGTTCAGTCTGTCCAAGGCACAATCCCCGACACGGAACCGGGCCTCGGCCCACGCTTCAACTTGGACAGGTGCGCCGGCTGTCACATACAGCCGGATATAGGCGGGACCAGTCCGGCTGTGAACCCACAGGTGGAGGTGGCCAATAAAGAGGGCGCGAGCAACGAGATCCCGTTCTTCATCACGCAGAATGGACCGGTCCGGGAAGCGCGCTTTAGGGTCAAGCCGGACGGCACACCCGATGGCGGCGTGCATCCGCTCTTCACGATCACCGGCCGGAGCGACGCCCCAGGCTGCGCTATCCTGCAACCGGACTTCCGGGCAGCCGCCGCCAGCCAAAACCTGATCTTCCGGATCCCCACTCCTACCTTTGGGAGCGGATTGATCGAAGCCATCGACGACGACACCATTCTCAAGAACATGCGGGCCAACAGCTTGCTCAAACAGATGCTGGGGATTCAGGGTCGGCCCAACACGAGCGGCAATGACGGCACGATCACCCGCTTCGGCTGGAAAGCCCAGAACAAATCGCTCGATCTGTTCTCCGCCGAGGCCTACAACGTCGAGCAGGGTGTGACCAACGAAATATTCCCGCAGGAGCGGGATGAGGACCCAGCTTGCAGGTTTAATGCCACGCCGGAAACTGCGACCCACTTCGACGCCACAGATCCCCTCGACGTTCCCAGCGACGTGGTCAAGTTCGCGATCTTCATGCGCTTCCTGGCGCCGCCGACGCCGGCGCCGGACAATCCGTCCATCGTCCTAGGCCGGATGTTGTTCAACGCCGTCGGCTGCGCCGTGTGCCACACGCCGACGCTGCATACGGGCAAGGTGGCCACCGCCGCGCTGCGGGAGAAGGACGCGAACCTCTACTCCGATTTGCTTCTTCACAACATGGGGCCGGGGCTGGCCGATGGCATCAGCCAGGGTGGCGCCGGCGGCGATGAGTTCCGCACGGCGCCGTTGTGGGGACTCGGGCAAAGAATGTTCTTCCTCCATGACGGGCGCACGAGTGACCTGTTGGCAGCGATTCAGGCCCACGCGAGCTATGGTTATGGTACTGGTCAGATACCGCCCTCCGATGCTAATCAGACCCGCGCGAACCCTGGTAATGGTCAGAAACCGCTCTCCGAAGCCAATCAGGTCATTGCCAGATTCAATCAACTCCCCGAAACCTACAAGCAGAGCATTCTGAACTTCCTGCGCGGCCTGTAAACAGACGCGGTCAGGAAGTTCAGAATGGACGGAGGGATAGATGCGAAGACCCTCAGTTCGTCGGGCTAGCGCGCGCGTTCTCGAGTTGATGTTTCCGCAACAGCCGATAGGCGAGCAGATAATCGATTCCCACCGTTGACATTCCTCCCTCGCCGATCTGAAGCTCAAAGGGGCAGCGCTGCCAGAGAAAGTCGAGAACGCCTTGTCGGTTGCGGCGGTCCACGGGAAGCGGGTAGCGGGCGATAGTGCCTTCCTTTTCCACCGCTGGATCGTTCCAGTTATCGATTGGGATCGAGCCTCGGCGTGTGTGTTGCTTGCGTTCGATTCCGTCACGGGAATAAAACGGGGCCCGTCGCCCCAATTGCCGGTCGGCTCGGGCCGCATCGTTTTCGCCACCAGCCCTTCGCGAAGCGTCGCTCCCAGGTCCAGAAGGTCCGTCATTCCTTGGACGATCCGGGAAGCGTTGGCGAGAGCCTGCGCCCGTTCGCCTGGGTTCCGATTGGAGGGCCGGGTTGACACGCGCCTGGGGCCTCCCTAGAATGGGGCTCCATTCTTTTGAGGGTCTTCGTCCATGAAGGAGTCCAAGCCTGATGCCATTCGCAATGTGGCCGTCCTCTCCTACGGCGGAGCCGGCAAGACGACGCTGATCGAAGCGTTTCTCTGTTCGAGCGGGACGATTCCTCAGATGGGGTCGGTCGCGGCCGGCACGACGGCCATGGACTACGATCCTGAGGAGCAGCACCGGAAGGTCTCCATCCAGACCAGCCTCTGCCAGATGTCCTGGAACGACACCGCGCTCACTCTCCTGGACACTCCGGGTGCGCCCAGCTTTCAAGCCGAAGCGAAACAGGCGGCGCATATCGCGGACGCCGCGCTCTGGGTCTTCAACTCCAGTGCGGGGATCAAGAACGAGCTGGAAAAATTATGGGAGTATGCGGCCGAGCGGTCCCTGCCGGGCCTGATTGTCATCAGCGGGCTGGACAAGGAAGGGACCGCCTGGGCGCCGCTCGTCGAGGAGATCGAGAAGGCGTTGGAGATCAAGACGGTCCCGCTCAGCATGCCGATCGGGAGGGAGGCCTCTCTGGAGGGGGTGGTGGACCTTCTCACCGGGGAGACGTTTCGGTACGCGTCGGATGGAAGCGGCAAACGGCAGAAGGCCGAGGTGCCGGCGGCTCTGAGCGGGGAGGTCGAGGCGGCCCGCAAGAAGCTGATGGAGGGCGCTGCGGAAGCTGATGATCAGTTGCTCGAAAAGTATCTGGGGGACGGCACGCTGACGACTCAAGAGATCCTGAAGGGATTGAAAAGCGGGGCGGCCACCCGCAGTGTCTTTCCCGTCCTCTGTGGGTCCGCCGGGAAAAACGTCGGCACGGTGGAGGTGCTCAACGCCCTGGTGGCGCTCCTGCCTTCGCCAGTGGAACGCGCCGCGTCTCATCCGGTTCAGGCCACCAAGGCAGACGGGAAGGAGACCGTGTCCCTGACGTCTGACCCGGGCGCGCCTTTTGCGGCCTATGTGTTCAAAACGATCATTGACCCGTTCATGGGACGGCTCAATTATCTGCGGGTGTACGCCGGGGCGCTGGCGTCGGATACCGGCTTTCTCAACGCCACGCGGTCTGTCAAGGAGAAGGGCGGGCGGCTCTTTCACACGGTGGGAAAGAAATACACTCCCATCGAGAAGGCGGTGGCTGGCGATATCGTGGCGATCGCCAAGCTCAAGGACACCCAGACCGGCGACACGCTCACCAGCGACAATGCCCCGCTCCTGATCCCCAAGCCCCCGTTACCCCGGCCGCTCCTGTCGTTCGCCCTTGAACCTAAATCCAAGGCGGATGTGGAAAAGGTGAGCCTGGGGCTCCACAAGCTCGTGGAGGAGGATCCGTCCCTGGAATTCGTCCGCAACATCGAAACGCATGAGATGATCCTCAGCGCCATGGGGCAATTGCATGGGGATGTTGCGTTCGAGAGACTGAAACGCAAATACGGCATTGAGGTGAACGTCCATACTCCGAAGGTCCCCTACAAGGAGACCATCCGGAAGGCCGCCTCCGCGCAGGGGAAGTACAAAAAACAGACCGGGGGCCACGGCCAGTATGGCGACGCGTGGCTGAAGCTCGAACCGCTCAAGCGGGGCGCCGGGTTTCAGTTCGTGGATGAGATCGTCGGCGGGGCCATTCCCCGGAACTTCATCCCTGCGGTGGAAAAGGGAGTCGTCGAGGCGTTGCGCGAAGGCATCCTCGGCGGATTTCCCGTGGTTGATGTGCGCGTGACCCTCTACGATGGGTCCTACCATGATGTGGACTCCTCCGAGATGGCGTTCAAGATCGCGGCTTCCATGGGATTCAAGAAGGCCATGGAGCAGGCCGCGCCGGCTCTGCTGGAGCCGATCATGACGGTGGAGGTCAGCACGCCGGATGAATTCATGGGGGCGGTGATCGGGGACCTCAACAGTCGGCGCGGGCGGATCCAGGATACCGTGCCGAAGACCCACGGCACCATCATCAAGGCCGCGGTCCCACTGGCGGAGATGCTGAAGTATTCCTCGGTCCTGAATTCCTTGACGGGAGGACGGGGGACCTATTCCATGGATTTCTTGACGTACGAGGAAGTGCCACGCGAACTGGCGGTGCGGCTCCTTGAGGAGCAGAAGCAAGCCAAAGCGGCGGCGCCCGCTCACTGAGGGAGGCGCGCCGCGGTGTTATTTCTCTCTGGGACTCAGGACGGAATAGAACGCGCGATTTTCCCGCACCACGCGTAGGAGCACCGAGTCGCCCGTCTTCGTCTGGGCCAGCGCCGTCTTGAACTCGTCCGCCGACGTCACGAGCTGGCGGTTGACTTCCTTGATGAGGTCTCCTTCCCGCAGGCCCTGCTCCTGGGCCACGCTGCCTGGGTCCACCTTGCTCACCAACACCCCTTTCTGGTCCTTGATCTTGAACTTATCGGCCAGTTCCGGGGTGAGATCCTGCACGTTCAGCCCGAGCTTGACCTCCGGCTGAGGAGGCGTGGAGGGGACCGAGGCGACCACGGTCTCTTCCTTGCGCTCCCCCAGGTCCACCGTCAGGGATCGACGGTCGCCGTTCCGGATGATCTCCAGGTCCACCTTGGTGCCCGGGGCCAGCCCGGCCACGCTACGGGACAGGGCGGAGGGGGTCTCCACGCGGTGCGCGTTCACCTTCGTAATGATGTCGCCGGGCTTCAGACCGGCGCGCGCGGCGGGCTCGTTCTCGAAGACATCGTTCACCAGGACGCCGTCGGATTCCTTGATGCCAAACTTCGCGGCCAGCTCCGCGGTGACCTCCTGGATGCCGATGCCCAGCCAGCCGCGTACGACTTTCCCCTTGGCGCGGAGCTGGTTGACGACCTGCTGCGTCATATTGGAGGGAATGGCGAACCCGATGCCTTGGGCGTAGTTGATAATGGCGGTGTTGATGCCGATCACCTCGCCTTTGATGTTGAACAGCGGCCCTCCGCTGTTGCCGGGGTTGATCGAAGCGTCGGTCTGAATGAAGGCCTCATAGCGGGACAGCCGGACGGCGTCGCGTTCGAGGCCGCTGACGACTCCGACGGTGACGGTACGATCCAGGGAGAACGGATTGCCGACGGCCATGACCCACTGGCCGACACGGACCTTGGAGGAGTCGCCGAACGGCACCGTGGGGAGCGTCCGATCGGCCGTAATCTTCACGACGGCCAAATCGGTGTCTGGATCGCGGCCGATCACCTGGCCGACGTACTTGGTCTTGTCGGAGAGCCGGACCTCGACTTCTTTGGCGTCGCCGACGACGTGGTTGTTGGTCACCACGATGCCGTCTTTGTCCACGATGACCCCCGAGCCAGTCCCTGGGTTGTTTGGGCCTCGTTCCCGCGGGCTTTCGCCTGCTTTGGTGGAAGCGGACACGGGGCTGATATTGACGACGGCCGGCTTGACCCGGTCGGCCAGGGTAATGAAGACATTCTGAATTTCTTCAAGCAGGCGGACGCCCGTCGGCTCGTCAGCGAAGGTCACGCCAGAAGACGGCGTGCCTGTCAGGAGTCCGAGTAGGAGGACAACTCCGAGAACCTGAGAGGCCACGGAACGGTCTCGAAACGTCATGGGATACTCCTTCATGGCTCGGGCACGCTCGCTATTATCCTAACAAATGGCCCACGCGTTTACAACGACTGATCGTGGTCGGCGAAGGGTTACGCGCGAAGGGACTGGAGCGCG
>VBOO01000041.1:0-5436 GCA_005877505.1 Nitrospirota bacterium | reverse complement strand
TGGAGGCGGATCAAGGGAACAGTGAGCCCATCATCATCGTATTGGGAGGCCAGCCGGTCCCGTATGTCTTGGAGCGTGCGATGCTCGGCTCGAATGCTTGCACTCACGGGGAGCGCGTCATCGAGATTCGTGAGGCCCTCAGGAGATGGAGCGGAGTGTAAGGCGTACAAGCACTGGCCCAGAGACTCGTAGGCGTGTTGGAGCCGTGACTCGGCATCGTCGGCCTGAAACTGGAGCTTGGCCATCTGGACCCGACGCGCAACCCGCTCGGCGATGGCCATGATGGCTTCTTTAAGGCCTGCGAGGGTGATCGAGAGGGCGCGGTTGCCAGATTGGAAGAGGCTCATGGCGTCGGATAAGAACGATTATGTTAACTTTAATCTGCCTATACGCTCCGCTGCTTCACCCAGCAAACCCTAAGTCGAACCTGAAAATATCCCGCATCACCGCGCCCCTATCGTCGTTTCTGTGCCAGCCAGGAGACGCTCGATATTGTCGCGATGCCGGGAGCCGATCATGACGATGGTACCGAGGGCGAACAGGGCCATGGGCACGGTGGGATGGAAGAGCCACACCCAGAGCGGAAGGCTCCCGAAGGCGAGCAAGGCCGCCAACGATGAGATCCGCCAAATTGCTGCGCTCAGGAGCCACACGACCACCACGCTGCCCCCGACGACCCAGTCCACGGCCAAGAGGACACCCAGGGCAGTCGCCACCCCTTTGCCTCCGTGGAACCTTAAAAATACGGGGAACATGTGTCCCAAGATGGCAGCGCCGCCTGCGGCCAGTTCCCAGTCATTGCCAGCCGCCCCGAGGAAGTGCCGCGCGATCAGCACTGCCAAGGCCCCCTTGCCCAGATCGCCGATCAGCGTGGCGACCCCAGCGGCCTTGCCGGCCACCCTGAGCACGTTGGTAAATCCAATGTTGCGGCTGCCAGCGTCGCGTGGGTCGATCCCTCCCAGCGCACGTCCCGCGAAGATACCGACCGGAATGGCTCCCAGAAGATAGCCGATCACGAGCGAAGAGGCGAGGTCCGTGCCCATCAGGAGGAGCGGGAATTTGCGCGGTCACGCGGGCGCACGGACGTGACAAACTGCCGGATGTACTGGGCGGCTGAGACGAGCGAGAGGACCAAGGACACGAGCAGGACGACCGTCCCCCAGTCATGCAAGTTGAGTATAGTGGGCCCGGCCTCGTCCAGGATCAACAAGAGAATGGCCACGACCTGGGCCGCCATCTTGAGCTTGCCGGTTGCCTCAGCGGCCAGGACGATACCCTCACGGGCAGCGACGCCCCGCAAGCCGGTGACGGCCAGTTCCCGCCCGGCCAGCACGATGGCGATCCACGCCTCCACCCGATCCTGGTCCACGAGGAGGAAGAGCGCGGTGAGGACCAGCAGCTTGTCGGCGATCGGATCCAGGAGCTTCCCCAGTTGGGTGATCTGCCCCCAGCGCCGGGCGATGTAGCCGTCCACGGCGTCGGTCAAGGCCGCCACACCGAAGATGGCCGCCGCGGCCAGCGAACGACTGGGCGTCGGCTCCAGGAAGACGAGGACAAAGACAGGAATCAGAAGGATGCGGCTGACCGTGATCGCGTTCGGCACATGCCTCAGGAGACCAGCCAGCCTTCGCGAGGTCGCCTGCCCGTGCGCCTGAGCCAAGACGGCTTGTTGCTCCGAGAGCATGGCCAGCCTTCCTTTACACCGGCACTCGTCCGATGGCCGCCGCCACGCGGACGAGTTGCTCCAGCAGAGTACGCACTTCTTTCAGGGGGACCATGTTCGGTCCGTCTGAGAGGGCGTGATCCGGATCCGGGTGGACTTCCATGAAGAGTCCTTCGCACCCGACAGCCACGGCGGCCCGCGCGAGCGGCGCCACGAATTCCCGCTGCCCGGAAGAACGCGTGCCCTCCCCGCCCGGCAACTGGACACTGTGGGTCGCATCGAAGATGACCGGATAGCCGAGCCGGCGCATGATCGGCAGGGACCGGAAGTCCGTGACGAGGTTGTTGTACCCGAACGACGCGCCGCGTTCGGTCAGGAGGATCCGCCGGTTCCCCGCCGCCTCGATTTTTTGCACCACGTTGGCCATGTCCCACGGGGCCAGGAACTGTCCCTTTTTGACGTTGACCACCCGTCCTGTCCGCGCGGCGGCGACGATCAGGTCGGTTTGCCGGCACAGGAAGGCCGGGATCTGAAGGACATCCAGGACGCGCCCGGCTGCGGTCGCTTCTTCGGGCGTGTGCACATCCGACAGGATGGGACTCCCCACCTCCTCGCGTACGCGGCTCAACACCTCCAGCCCCTTCTTGAGCCCCGGCCCGCGGAACGATTCGCCGGAACTGCGGTTGGCCTTGTCGTAGGACGACTTAAAGATAAAGGGGAGCTTTAAGTCTCCGGTGATCCGCTTTAGTTCTTTGGCAGTTTCCATGACCAGGCCTGCATCCTCAATGACGCACGGGCCGGCGATCACGAGATGGGGTAGCCCCTCCCCGACCGCAAGCCCGGCGATCTCGATCGTCTGCATGGGCTGGGTCACCCTCCAACCTTATGCTGCAGCGTCGCCCGCATGAATCCCTGGAACAGAGGGTGGGGCCGCCGCGGGCGTGAGTTGAACTCCGGATGGAATTGCGTGGCGACGAACCAGGGATGGTGCGGCAGCTCAATGATCTCCACCAGCCGCCCGTCGGGTGACAGTCCGCTGAGCACCAACCCGTGCTTGGTCAGCCGGTCCCGGTACGCGTTGTTGAACTCGTACCGGTGCCGGTGGCGTTCCATGATCTCCGTACGGCCGTACGCCTCGTGGGCACGGGAGCCCTTTTCCAATATGCAGGGATAGGCCCCCAAGCGCATGGTTCCTCCCTTCTCCTCGACCTTGCGCTGGTCGGACATGAGGTCGATGACGGAGCTCGGCCCGTCCGGGACGAATTCCGAACTGTTGGCGTCGCGGAGGCCGGCCGCGTTCCGGGCGAACTCGATCACCGCACACTGCATCCCGAGGCACAGGCCGAGGAAGGGCACCTGCTTCTCCCGTGCGTAGCGGATCGCCGAGACCTTCCCTTCGATGCCACGCCCGCCGAAGCCCCCAGGCACGATGATGCCGTCCACGTCGGCCAGCGCGCGCTCGGCGCCACGGCGCTCGATGTCCTCGGACTCCACCCAGTGAATGAGCGGACGCGTTGCCGAGTCGATGCCACCGTGCACCAAGGCCTCGGTCAGGCTCTTGTAGGACTCCTTGAGGCCGACGTACTTTCCGACCAAGGCAACGGTCACTTCGTGCTGCGGGTACTTGATCCGCTGGACCAGGCTGTCCCATTCCCGGAGATCTGGCTCGCCGAGTTGCAACCGTAGCCGGTCCACGATCAGGCGGTCGAGCCCCTCCTTGTGGAAGACGAGCGGCACCTCGTAAGGCGTGTCCACGTCCTTCGCCGTGATCACTTCGTCTTTCTGGAGGTTGCAGAAGAGGGCGATTTTCTCTTTCAGCTCGGGGGGCAGGAACCGATCCGTCCGGCAGAGGAGGATGTTGGGCTGGATCCCGATCTCCCGCAGTTTGTTGACGCTGTGCTGGGTCGGCTTGGTCTTGAGCTCGCAGGCGGCGCCGAGATAGGGCACCAGCGTGACGTGGATGTACAGGACGTTCTCCCGGCCCTCGTCGTAGGGAAGCTGTCGGATAGCCTCCAGGAATGGCAGGCTCTCGATGTCGCCCACCGTCCCCCCGATCTCGCAGATGACGAGGTCCACGCCGTCCGCCCTGGCGCGGATGGACTGCTTGATCTCGTCGGTGATGTGCGGCACGACCTGGACCGTCCCGCCCAGGTAGTCGCCCCGGCGCTCCTTCATGATCACGTCGTGGTAGATGCGCCCGGTCGTGAAGTTATTGCGACGCCCCACGGTCACGGACGTGAACCGCTCGTAGTGGCCGAGGTCCAGGTCGGTCTCCGCACGTAGACCTCGCCGTGCTGGTAGGGATTCATCGTCCCCGGGTCCACGTTGATGTAGGGGTCAATCTTGAGGAACGTGAGGCGGGCGCCGCGGCTCTCCAGGAGATTCCCGATGGACGCGGACGCGAGGCCCTTCCCCAAGGACGACACGACACCGCCGGTCACAAAGATGAATTTCGCCATGCCGGCTTCCCTCCTGTGAGTAGGTATGCGGCCCGTTCCAGGTCCGCCGGCGTGTCCACCCGCAGCGAGCCCTGCTTGGTCTCCCAGACTCGGATGCGTACGCCGGCTTCCAGCAGCCGTAACTGCTCCAACTGCTCCGTCACTTCCAAGGTCCCGGACGGCAACTCCGCAAAGCGAGCCAGGGTCGCCTTCCGATAGATGTAGAGGCCCAGATGTTTCCAGTGCAGGCCCGTAACCAGGCCGCCACTCCCGGCGGTCCGGTCTCTCAGGTACGGTATGGGACTACGCGAAAAGTACAGGGCGACCCCGTTGCGGTCCGTGACGACCTTGACCACGTTCGGGTCCTGTAGCTCGCGCTCGTCGGTGATGACCTGCTTGAGCGTCCCGACCTCGGCATCGGAATGGGTGAACGGGTGGATGAGGTCTTCCAACAGGCCGGGGGCCAACGGAATCTCATCGCCCTGGAGATTCACGTAGGCATCCGCCGGAACTTCGCGGGCGACGGCTGCCACCCGGTCCGAGCCAGTCCGTAAGTCGCCTCCCGTGAGAATCGCCTCCCCGCCGAATCCACGCACGCAATCCCGAATGCGCGCGTCGTCCGTGGCGACAACGATCCGGCTGACGCCGCGCGCCGCACGCGCCCGCTCGTAGACGTGCTGGACCAGGGGCTTGTCACCCAGCCGCGCGAGCGGTTTGCCAGGAAACCGGCTGGAGCCGTAGCGCGCCGGGATGACGACGGCCACGGCGGTCCTGGGTGGCGATTGCCGCACGGCATCACCCATGGAGAAGGGCCTCTTCGAGTTGGGCAGCGGTCACGGCGGCGGTGCCTACCATGCCGACGACAACCCCGGCGGCGTGGTTGGCCAGGATCGCGGCCTGCCGCATGGACGCGCCGGTGGCCAGGGCCAGCGCCAGGGTGGCGACCACGGTGTCGCCGGCGCCGGTCACGTCGAAGACCTGGCGCGCCACGGTCGGGATGTGCGTGATCCGTCCGCGGTCTTCAAAGAGGCTCATCCCACGCTCTCCGCGCGTGATGAGGACGGCTTGACAGCCGAGCCGTTGGTAAAGCTGGCGTCCGGCCTCCAGCAGGGTCGCCTCGTCATCGCCGTGGAGCGCCGCCGCCTGGACGGCTTCCAGGTGGTTGGGCGTGATGACCGTCGCGCCCTTGTACCGGCTGATGTGGGCGACCTTGGGGTCCACGATCACGGGGACCTTGTGCCGGTGGGCGAGGTCCATGACATCGGTCATCACGCGAGGAGACACCACGCCCTTGGCGTAATCCGAGACTACCAGGGCCGACGCCGAGCGGATACA
>VBOO01000040.1 GCA_005877505.1 Nitrospirota bacterium | reverse complement strand
CGGCACCCGGACACCGACCCGCTGGCGATCCGGTTTACCGATCTCCATCGGTGGGTGACCGAACTTCCGGGATTCATCGGCGATCCGAAGAAATCCAACGAGAAAATCCTCGAAGCCATCCAGATGGCCTGGCACGAGGAATACAAGGACGCCCACGGTTAGTGCGCTGTCAGTGCGAGGCTCACGAAGTTGGCCGTAGCAATCTCCGACGAGCAAACCAAAGTCCGTCCTTCCTAACTACCTGCACCAGCACCTCGCCGAGCCTTTTGACAGGGCTTTTATCCTATGTCATTATATAGGCAATCCTATAGGCCAAGAGGAGGCGTCAATGGCAATCGCAACGAGACAGGCGAACTTCACGCTACCGGAGGATCTCCTGAAAGAGTTGAAACGAGCGGTCCCGAAGGGTGAGCAGAGCAAGGTGGTGGGAGAAGCGTTGCGGAACGAGCTCAAGCGGATCAAGTTCAAGAAGGCCTTACGGACCAGCTTCGGGGCGTGGAAGGATGGGAGGCATCCGGACCTGGCCAAAGGGACGCGACTGTTTGTCCGTTCGCTGCGCAAGTCCACTCGCCTGAAACGGCTGGCCAGCCGATGAGCAAGGTGGTTCTGGACACGGACGTCCTGATTGACCTTTTGCGCGGGCATGAGCAAACACGGGGCTTTCTCCGTGATCTGAGCGGCCATTCCGTGCCATGTTGTTCGGTCATTTCAGTTGCGGAAATCTATGCCGGCATGCGCCAGGAAGAGACGGCGTCCACAGCCGATCTCCTCGATGGGCTGGTGATCGTTCCGGTGACAAGAGAGATCGCCGAGGCGGCGGGGCATTTCAAACGGAGATCGAAGAGCCGCCGGTTGGAGCTGGCGGATTGCTTGATCGCGGCGACGGCGTTCGTGGAAGGCGCCTCCATGGCCACCGACAACACCAAGGATTATCCAATGACCGAGATCACCGTCCTGCGAGCACGAAAGTAATCGATCAATTGATGCGCCTTCCACTGTGCCACAGGTAGCCGTCGTCATTGCGAGAAGCGAAGCGCCATCGGTTGTTATTGCGGGAAGCGCAGCGACGAAGCAATCTCGGTAGAGTAATTAGGGTCAGACTCGACTTTTCAGTATACGCCTCCCCCAAAGCCCACAGACCATCAGAAAATCGAGTCTGACCCTAATTACTGTGGGGCGCCCTTCGAGAACCTCAGGGCAAACGTTCTTACATCTGGTCGAATTTGAAGAACTGCGAGGGGGAGGATTTCATTTCGGCGTGCTTTGTCGGCTCGGTCCCCTTGAGAAACACTTCGACGGTGCCTTGATCCGACCCTTCCGGCGCGAGCAGGCCGGTGGCCGGGTCGATCTTGACCTCGACGATTCCCTCCGGCATGGCGAACGGCACCACCGGTAAGGGGTCCAGCGCGGCCTTCATGTAATTCATCCAGATCGGAAGCGCGGCTCGGGCTCCCGATTCCCGGTCTCCCAGCGTACGGATTTCATCAAACCCCACCCAGATGCCCGCCACCAGATTCGGCGCGCCGCCCACGAACCAGGCGTCGGTGAAATCGTTCGTGGTGCCCGTCTTGCCGGCCAGGGGGCGTCCCATGCCCTTCGCCGCCTGCCCCGTTCCCCGCTGGATCACGTCCTCCATCATGTTGGCGATCAGGTAGGCGGATTCCTTCGCCATCACGGCGCGCGGGTCCGGGACATGCACCTCCAACACCTGGCCGTTCGAGTCCAGCACGGATTCGATCGTATAGGGCTCCAGCCGGATGCCCTGGTTGAAGAACGTCCCATACGCGGCCGTCAGTTCCTGGAGTGTCACCCCCGAGGACCCCAGCGCCAGCGTGAGGTCGCTGGCGAGAGACGACGTGATGCCGAGGTTCTGGGCAAGGTCCAGCACCGGGTGAATGCCGATCTTCTCGAGCAGGCGCACGGTCGCGGCGTTGCGCGATTCCGCCAGCGACTGCCTTAACGTGATCAACCCCTCGAACTTCTGGTCATAGTTCTCTGGTCGCCAGACTAGGTCGGGGTCGTTCTCGTTGTAGACGACCCCGGAATCCACGATCGGGGTTCCCGGCGAAAGCCCCTGGGTGATCGCCGCAGCGTAGATCATCGGTTTGAACGCCGAGCCGGGCTGCCGCCTCGCGGATGTCGCACGATTATATTCGCTCCGTTGGAAATCGTAGCCGCCGACCATCGCCCGGGTGGCCCCCGTGCGGGGATCGAGCGACAGCAAGGCGCCCTCGACGATGGGGCTCTGCTCCAAGGTCATCTGGGCGACGTCGCCGGCCATTTTTTTCACCCTCACCTCGATCACGTCCCCGACCTTGAAGAGGTCGCCCGGCGTCTTGGCGCCGATATCCTTCACGTGCTTGATCGGATCGGGGCCCTTCAGTCTTCGGCGGGCCCACATGAGGTCGTCGGCGGGGATTCGGCCCGGGAGGCCTCGTGCCAGCATCGTGAGCCCCTCTTTCCCGACTTTCGTCACGACGGCCTCGATGATCTCGCCGGGGCGAGGCGGCGAATCGGCTGAGGCCCCGCTGCTGACTTGTTTCGCGGAAAACTCGTCAGGCGACACTCCTCGACGCAGCGGCCCGCGGTAGCCCTGCCGCTTGTCCAGTTGGCGGAGACCTTCTTGGAGAACGGTCGTCGCCACCTGCTGCTCCGGCAAGGACAGCGTCGTGTATACCTGGAGCCCGCCCTTGTACACCATGGCTTCGCCGTAGGTGGCCATCAACCGTTGACGGACATGCTCGACGAAGTAGGGCGCCGGTTCGTCCCGTGTCTGACGCCTGAACGAGACCTCTTCCGCCATGGCCCCTTCCGCTTCCGCCGTGGTGATGAACCGCTCCTCCACCATCCGTTTGAGCACCGTGGCCTGTCTCTTCTTGGAGGCATCTGGATGATAGAACGGGGAGTAGTCCCCCGGCCCCTTGGGCAGGCCCGCCAAGTACGCCGCCTCCGCCAGGGTGACCTGCCCCACGTCCTTGCCGAAGTAGGTCTGGGCGGCGGCTTGCACCCCGTACGCTCCGTGCCCGAAATAGATCTGGTTGAGGTACAGTTCCAGGATCTGCTCCTTGCCCAGCATCTGTTCTATCTTCAAGGCCAGGAGCGCCTCCTTCGCCTTGCGCTCGAAGTCCCGCTTGGGAGACAGGAAGAGCGAGCGGGCCAACTGCTGTGTGATGGTGCTCGCGCCCTGACGGATCTTCCCGGACACCAGGTTCGTAAACGCGGCCCGTGCGATGCCGACAAAGTCCAGGCCCCGATGCTCAAAGAAGCGGGAGTCCTCGATCGCCACCACCGCATTCACCAACTGCCGGGGGATCTTTTCCAGCGGGACCAGGATCCGCCGTTCCACGAAGAACTGGCCGATCACCTGCTTGTCGGCCGAGTAGACACGGGTCACGAGGCTGGGCTGGTACTCGTGCAGGCCGGTAATGGAGGGCAGGTCTTGAAGCAGGTACCCGACCGTGGCCAGACCCGCCACAAAGCCGATCAGACCCACCGTCACGACACTCCACAGCAGGGCTTTCCAGACGGACTGGGGGCGCCGGAAGAAGTGCAAGAACGAGAAGCGGTCAGCGAATGACATGCCTACCTCTTCTTACCTGGCGCACGGTTGGCTCATGATACCGTGCTCTTCCAAAAAGCACAAGAACAGCAGGCGAAGCTTTGACTCCGCTGACGCGGTTACGTTAGAGTAAAGCCTCTTCGGACCGCCCCTGTGACAACGCTGGTGCGATCCGCAGCAACCAGATGTCCACGCGCCGAACAGACATTCGCAACATCGCCATCATCGCACACGTGGACCACGGGAAAACCACCCTCGTGGACGCGATCCTGAAGCAGACCCGCGTGCACCGCAACATCGAGAGCATGGGCGAGCGCATTCTCGACTCGATGGACCAGGAGCGCGAGCGGGGCATCACCATCAATGCCAAAAACGCCAGCGTGGTCTATAAAGGGGTCAAGATCAACCTCGTGGACACGCCCGGTCATGCCGACTTCGGCGGCGAGGTGGAACGCACCCTCCGCATGGTGGACGGCGTCCTGCTGCTGGTGGACGCCAAGGAAGGCCCCATGCCGCAGACCACCTTCGTGCTCCGCAAGGCCCTGGGCCTGGGACACAAGGCCATCGTCGTCATCAATAAGATTGACCGGCCCGACGCCCAGATCGACGACATGGTCAACCGCACGTTCGACCTGTTCGCGCACTTGGGCGCCAGCGACGCCCAACTGGACTTTCCCATCGTCTACACCTCCGCGCTGCAGGGCACGGCCTCGCTGGATCCGGAGAAGCCGGGCGTGGACATTGCGCCGTTGCTGGACATGATTCTCGAGAAAATCCCTCCGCCGGAGATCGGGCAGGACCGCCCGCTGCAATTGCTGGTGCTCGCCCTGGCCCACGATCCCTACAAGGGCAAGATGGGCATTGGCAAGCTGCTCTCTGGCACGCTGACCAAACGCCAGCCGTTAGTGCGGATCAAGATGGACAGGACCCAGATCCCCGGCAAGGTCACCGATCTCCTCGTCTTCGAAGGATTGGACCGCAAGGAGGTGGACCAAGTCGAGGCCGGCGAGATCGTAGCCGTCGCCGGCTTCCCGGAAATCGGGATCGGCGAGACCCTGGCCGATCCCGAACAGCCGGTCCCCGTGCCACCCGTGGCGATCGACGAGCCGACTGTCCAGATGACCTTTTCGGTCAATACGAGCCCCTTTGCCGGACGGGAAGGCAAGTACGTGACGTCCCGCCACCTGCGCGAACGGCTGTTCAAGGAACTGGAGACCAACGTGGCCTTGCGCGCGGAGGAAACCGATACCACCGACCAGTTCCTGGTCGCCGGCCGCGGCGAACTGCACCTGGCGGTCCTCATCGAAGCCATGCGCCGGGAAGGCTACGAGCTCCAGGTCTCCCAGCCGAAAGTGATCTTGCGCGAAGCGGACGGCATGACGCTGGAGCCGTACGAAGAACTGACCATCCAGGTGCCGGTGGAGTTCCAAGGCACGGTCATCGAAGAAGTCAGCCGGCGCCGCGGCGCGCTTCGTTACATGAAATTGGCCGCCCACGGCGACCTGCACCTCGAGTACCACATCCCGACCCGCGGGGTGATCGGCCTGAAAAATGCGCTGCTGACCAAGACCAAGGGCACCGTCATCCTGCACCACATCTTCGCCCGCTACGAGAAGGCCGATCCGCGCGCCCTCCAAGCGCAGCCCCACGGCTCGCTGATCGCGTACGAGACCGGGACGAGCAGCGCCTATGGACTCAACATCGCGCAGGAGCGGGGCGCCCTGTTCATCGGACCCGGCGTGGAGGTCTATCAAGGGATGGTGGTCGGCGAGAACGCGCGGGACGAGGACCTGGACGTGAACGTCTGCAAGGCCAAGCACCTGACGAACATGCGCGCCTCCGGCTCCGACGAGGCGATCGTCCTGACCCCGCCCCGCGAGATGACACTCGAGTTCGCCCTTGAGTACATCGGCCCGGACGAGCTGGTCGAAGTGACGCCGGCCTCGCTCCGGATCCGCAAGCGCCTCTTGGAGCCGGAGGAGCGGAGAAAAGCCCGCAAGACCAGATCGGGATAAGCGTCAGACATCACTACTGATGTTGAAAGGGAAGTCTGCGGCGTGAAACTGACTGTTATGGGGCGTGACTTTCACGATATCGCCGTCTTTCACCACCGTCGACTCCGCCGCGATGCGGACCCCGACCGTGAACATGCACTGCGTCTCTTTCCAGAGCGTGATCACGCCGGGGATTTCCTCCTGATGCGAAAGGAGCAACTGCTTCAGGGATGTCGGTTCCTTGAGCTCCCACTCCAGGACGCGCTCGCCGTTCGACGCTGTCAGGTTGCCCAATAGACGCAGGGTGACCATGGTGCTCATGACTTCCAAGACGCACTCAAACTATAACACAGACGGCGCCCTGACGGAAAATTCGTGCGGGAGACGGCTTTCCCCGTAGTGAAGTATGCTACCATTGGACCAGCTGTCGGGTGCTGGCGTAGCTCAACGGCAGAGCAGCGGTTTTGTAAACCGCAGGTTGGAGGTTCGATTCCTCTCGCCAGCTCCATGGTCTTCCGCTGACGTTTCAACCAGTTCAGGGTTGTTCGCACCGCTCCGCGGCCCTTGCAGTGCTGCGAGTGTCACCGAACGTGGAACCTGTTCTTGCGTGAACTGAATTGCGGCGCCTATGGCAACGATTCTCTTAGCCGATGACGATGAGGCCTTCTGCAATCTGCTGCATAGGGTCTTAAGCAGTCACGGCCATGAGGTGCTCAAAGCGTACAACGGGCGCGAGGCCCTCCAGCTCTTTCGCCGCCATCGCCCGGAGATTACGGTGTTGGACCTTTGCATGCCGGAGATGGATGGGATTGAAGTGCTGCGGCACATTCGGGAGACCGACCCACAGGCGGTGGTGATGATCCTGACGGCGTGGGGGACCGACGAACTGGAACAGCAGGCTCGGCAACATGGCGCCATCGACTTTCTCAGCAAACAGCTCACGTACGATTCGATCGTCACCATCGTGGAATTCGTGGTGACAGAACCGGGCAGGCTCCTGAACCCCGGCTCGGTCTTGTTGGTCGATAAGGCCGACCAGACCAGAGACCGTCTCGAAGCGTATTTGCGCAACCATGGGGTGTCGATTCGAGTGGCCAGAGACGGCCCCGAGGCCTTGTTCTTGATCGTTGATGCGCGTCCCCAGGTGGTGGTCCTGGATATGGATCTAGACTGGATCGATGACCTCTGGAATGCGGTCCCGAGAATGGCCGTGCCGACGTTCTTCCACGCCCTGCGCCAGATGCGCTACCCTGGCGGGCTTATCCTGATGAGCGACAGAGTAGAGCACGCCATGGAGGCTCATACCTTGAATCTCGATAAAATCGACCTTCTCCAGAAACCGGTTACGCCCGAGCGACTGCTGGTCGCGGTCCAAATAGGGATGGCCACGATGGGAAAACCTCCCCTGGAAGGCAAATGCTAAGCTGGCGATACAGAAGGGGACAAGGAGACGCGATCGAACTGGCTGGTCAGGGTCAACAAGGGTACTGTTGGGAAAGCGCCATCGGTGCGGGGGCCTATTGTCAATGGCAACGAAGATAATTCTGGGTGTCGTGGTGACCCTCCTCATCAGCTATTTGGCTCTTCCGAGTTACTACCTCACGAATGCCGTTGGTCGCGAAACCCAGGAGGGTGTGAGCGATCATCTTGGCCAACCCCTTCAATCTATCGAAGATTCCGCCGGACGCTCGGTCTGGATCTACAAAAAAGAAGTGCCTCCAGTGTGCGTAGAATATACCCTCACCTTTATACGTCGTAACCCGAGCGATGAGGCGACGCGCCCGGTGTTGGGCGATAAGGCGACATTGCCGGTCTTAAGCAAGTGGATCTGGACATGGTGTTAGGTCACGTGCTGCCTGACCGCGCGAGGCTTCGGCCCCTCCTGACCCCGCCGGAGGCTCCCATGCCGCGCTGGGTGTTCCTACCAATCTTCCTCGCTGTCTTGGGGTGGTCACTGTTTCCCATCACAGCATGGACCCACAGTAGCGGCCTCGACACTTCCGACTGCCACACCGACCGCACGCCTGGACACTCCCTTTGTCACCAGGATCCTCTGACCGGTCTGTCAGGCTCGTCACAGCAAGGCGTGCTGGTTGCACTCCAAGCCCTTCAGACTCAGACGGCGCCACCCAGCGGGGCGCCGTCTTTGAGGGGTTGTCGCATTCGTCCGTATCGCGAAGATCCCATGCAAGCGCCTTACCCGCTCATTGAGGGAGGGCCGATACCTGATCAAGGTTCAGCTCGCCCGCTCAAACCGAGCGAGGCCAGGTGCGTCGAAAACTTACTCAAGGCTGGGAGGAAGGCCATCGCTGCCAATAAGGTCACGGAGGGCGTCCTGCTGTACCTGAGTGCCATGGACATGGCTCCGGCGCGGGCCGGGGAGACCTATTTGGATTTGGCGAGCGTGCTGGATCAGGCGTCTTACACGCAACTCGCGATCATCGCATACAGAAAGGCCTGGATGGCGTTCGAAGCGGACTACAAGCTACGGGGCGTCAAGCGCGAGGGGACCGCCCTCCTCACCCTCGCCAATATCCGGGACGCCATCGTCCGGCTCGGGGGGCAGGTGCCACTTGCGACCAGCGAGCCGGGGAAGTTCGTGGGGGCCAATTCCACCAATGACATCCATGAGGAGTTCTTCAAGAAAGCCTTGCCGTCTGTGACTCCAAAGTAGGGTCCGCGAACGAATAGTCCCATTCCCTTTGGAGAGCCTATCCCCTTGTGCTATCATGTAAAACCAGCAGTTAACGCGGAGATCACGCAGACCTCGCTTTTCGGGCAGATCCAACTTCATCTCCTCCAGGGTTGAAGTTCGAGAAAGGAGGCAAACAGGCACACGTGGCGAGTGAACGGGGCCCATTTTCTCCCAACCCGGGGTACTTCGCGGACCGCCGCCGAGCGCCTCGGCGGCAGCAGGACCGCCGGTTGCTCCAACGCGAGCGTGAGCTCGAGGCCGCCCGCCTCATCTGTCAGGCCCTCTCGCAGCATATCAACGTGGACGAACTGGTCGAGAACGCCCTCCGGATCGCTCTGGAAGTGGTGGACGCAGACGCCGGCTCTGTCCTGCTGGCTGACGACAAAACTCAGCAACTGGTCTTCCGCTATGTCATCGGAGAGAAAGCGGAGCAATTGCGCGGCACGGCTATCCCTTGGGGTCTAGGCGTGGCCGGCGCAGTCTTCAAATCCGGAGAGCCAGCCATCATCGGCAACGTCGCGCGGGATACCCGCCATTTCTCTGGCATCGACGACACTACCGGCTATAAGACCGTGGATATGATCGCGATCCCGCTGAAGCGCTGGGAAGGCCATCCGATCGGCGTGCTCGAAGTGCTCAACAAGCGAAACGGGCAGCTCAACAAGGACGACATCGACATCCTCACGATCGTGTCCGCCCTAGCCGCGCAGGCCATTGAACAGGCGCGCTTGTTCGAAGCCGCGAAGCTGGCCGAAGTGGCGCGCCTTCTCGGGGACATCGGGCATGACATCAAGAACCTGCTTACCCCTGTCATTACCGGCGCGGAATTCCTGCAAGCCGAGCTGAACAAGCTCTTCGGCAGCCTGACCGCCATGGGGATCAGCGGCACGCAGACCAGTCAGATGCTTTGCAACCGGGTGATCGGTTTGCTCCAGGACGCTGCCCGTCGCATCCAGGACCGAGTGCGCGAGATCGGGGACTGCATCAAAGGCCTCAGCTCCCCGCCCCAATTTGCTCCGTGCCGCGTCGCCACCGTGCTCGACGATGTGATGAAAACCCTGCACATGCTCGCCGACGAGAAGAAAATCGCCCTTCGCGCCGAAGGACTCGATGCGATCCCGCTGATCTCGGCCGACGAACGCCGGCTCTTCAACGCGTTCTATAACCTGATCCATAACGCCATCGCGGCGATCCCGGGTGGCGGCTCCATCACCGTCCGTGGTCACACCGACCTGGCCGATGAGGCGGTTCACCTGTTCGTGATCGACACCGGGCGCGGCATGTCGCCCGAGGTGCGCGATAGCCTCTTCACCGGCCGCACTATCAGCCGCAAGGCAGGCGGCACCGGCTTGGGCACCAAAATCGTGAAAGACGTGGTGGACGCGCACAATGGGCAAATTTCTCTGGACACCGAGGAGGGCAAGGGGACGACGGTCCACATCCGCCTGCCTCTGATGCAGTCCGCGTCATCGCCGCGCTAAACCCTGACGGATGGGCGATCAGCCCATTAGAGGCATCGCCTGCCCCATTCCCGGTATCCCATCCTCGAGCCCCCACGTCTCGATACCCCTCCAGCTTTGCATCTTATTGAGAATCAAGTAAATATTGCGATGGCACAGCCTATGCTGTATTATCCTGTAGGAACACGTCGCTAATAGGAAAGGGGGTGAATTCTGATGAAAAGAATCCTGGCAGCGGTCTTCGCCATGTTGATCGGCTTGGCCTTCAGCACTGCGACCTTTGCCCAAGCCACGCCGGAAACCACGGCTCCTCCGGCCGGCGGTGAGATGAAGAAGGAAGAGGGCAAGAAGGCCGACAAGAAAGAGAAGAAACACAAGAAGGGGAAGAAAGAAACGAAGAAAGAGGAAAAGAAGTAACCACCACGCAGGCCGGTGCCTGGTGTTTCACCCAGCGCCGGCCTGCCTTTTTATCCCTCTCCGTCAGAGCACCTGCCGGTCCAGACTCCGGTACTGAATGGCTTCCGCCACGTGCTCGGCTCCGATCGAGTCCCGTTGCTCCAGGTCCGCGATCGTGCGCGCGACCTTGAGAATCCGCATGTAGGCCCGCGCCGAGAGCCCTAGCCGCGCCACCGCGTGCTCAATCAGCGTTCGCCCAGGCCCGTCGATCCGGCAGTGCTTCCTGATCTGGGCAGATCGCAGTTGGGCGTTGTTGTGCGTCCGCGACCCGTGATAGCGCTCGACCTGCCGCGCGCGAGCCCTCATGACGCGCTCGCGCACCGACGCGGACTCCTCGCCTCGCTCGTCCGCCGCCAAGTCTCGAAACGGCACCGCCGGCACCTCGACATGCAGATCGATCCGATCCAGTAAAGGGCCGGACACCCGTGCGCGGTAGCGCTGGATCTGCACGGGACTGCAGACACACGGCCGGATCCGATCACCCAGGAACCCGCAGGGACATGGATTCATGGCTGCGACCAGCATGACACGCGCCGGATAGGTCAAGGCCGCCGATACCCGGGTGATGGAAATAGTGCCCTCCTCCAACGGCTGGCGCAGGCTTTCCAGGACATTGCGGCGGTATTCGGGTAGCTCGTCGAGGAACAGGACTCCGTTATGCGCGAGCGAGACCTCGCCCGGTCTCGGGACCGTGCCCCCGCCGATCAACCCGGCGTCCGAGATCGAATGATGGGGGGCCCGGAACGGGCGAACTGGTAACAGGGCCTCACCGGGCCGGAGCAGGCCCGCGACACTGTGGATCCTCGTGCTCTCGATCGCCTCATCCAGCGTCATCGGGGGGAGAATTCCGGGAAGCCGCTGCGCCAGCATCGTCTTCCCGGATCCTGGGGGGCCCACCAGCAGCACGTTGTGCCCGCCGGCCGCCGCCACCTCCAACGCCCGCTTCGCATGGTGCTGGCCGCGCACCTCCGCAAAATCCGCCACGCTGGCAAGGGCCTCACGGGACGCCGCCGCGCTGCGGTCGAACGGCGCCAGTGCCTGGGCGCCCGTGAGGTGCTCGATGACCTGCGGGATGGTCGCGACCGGATACACGGACAGGTCTTCGACGATGCCTGCTTCACCGGCATTCTCGACCGGCACGAGCAGCCCCTTGACCCCTCGACCACGGCAGGCCAGCGCCATGGAGAGCACGCCATGGACGGGCTTGATGCCGCCCTCCAGGGAGACTTCGCCCACCATCACGACCTCCCGCAAGACCGGAGCCGGGATGAGCCCCTCCGCCGCCAGGATGCCCACGGCGATGGGCAGATCAAAGGCCGCGCCTCCCTTGCGCAGTTCGGCCGGGGCCAGGTTGACGGTGATCTTGCGCTGGGGAAAGCTAAAGCCGCTGTTGCGCAGCGCCGAACGGACCCGCTCGCGACTTTCCCGCACCGTCGGGTCGGGAAGTCCGACCACCGTGAACATCGGTAGCCCGGCCGCGAGGTCCACTTCCACCTCGACGGAGTAGGCGTCCAGCCCGCTCACCGCTACGCTGTAGACCTTCGCCAGCATATGACGCACTGTCCACTGAGACACGGCAAAAGGGGAAAAGTAAAACGCGAAGGGGCCTAGAAGGAGCCGGGAGGGATTGCAGGCCTATTTCAAATTCAATCTGGACAGGATTTGGAGCACACGGCTGGCAAAGCCGTCACTGAAGCCGAAGCGCCACTTGATGTGCGTGTAGAGTCGCAGCACCATCTTGTCCAGGTAGATCCACAGGCTTCTCATGCCCTCGCCGGGACGCGCCCGATATTCTGTGGATCGGGCCAGGCAAGGCCTGGGTTCTTCCGTGTAGTAGTAGAGCGCCAGGGATTTGCGGGTCACGCCTGGCGGGCAGGTCATAGGGTCGGGGTGTCCGTGAAACGAATCCGGCTCCGTATTGAAAATCACGGCCCTGTTAAAGTGTGGCGCGATGGTTCGGACGCAGCGCCGCATCTGGCGATCCCAGAGCTCAAGATGTCCGCCATAGGAATCCTCCCACTGCTTGTTCAGATAGACAAGAAGATTGATCCGACGTCGCCAGGTGCGATGGTAGGGGTGCACGGTGAAGTCCGCATGAACGGTCAAGAACCCGCCGCGGGAGGAGAGGTGCAGGCCTCCCCCTTGCAAGCCGGGATCCGCAAGCAGGCTTTCGATGCCGGTCAAGTCTGAAAGGAAACGAAGGAAGCGCCAGGAGTTCAACTCGTCGATCACCGCCCCGAGCGTTGGGCCGAAACTGGAGCGGTCCGCCTTCCCCAGTTTGTTTTCGTTCACGTGCTTGTACTGGATCCAATCCGGTGAACCGAGGGACGGGAATTCGGCCAGGGCTCCTTCGGCCGCCCATGGTTGGAGGAACTGATCAAGCACGATATGAGGAAACGGCTCAGCCTGAGCGTACTGGACCCGGAGCGCTGGCAGGTCGGCATCCCGATGACTATACGGAAAGCTCCTATCCTGGACGTCATGTCCTTCCCGATCAGTTTCAACGATCCGGCTCATGGGCTGCTCCAATCGCGAAATACTAGGCTAAACCTTGACGCTTATCAACAGCCCTGGTTGGGTAACGAATGAGACAGTCCAAACGGGGAAAAGGTACAATGGGGAGCATGCTCCGGTTGATGCCTCTCGCTCTCGCGTGCGCCCTCTGGGTCAATTCCGCCGCCGGGGAGTCCAACCGCCCGCTCGTCGGGCACATCATGGCCCTGCTCGCAGTGTTCGAAGAGGCCGATGTGCTGCCGCCCGAGACCGCGCCCGAGGCGAACGAGCTGATCCATGCCCTGATTCAAACCCAGGCGGCCCTGACCAAAAGCACCAACCCGGCCACCCGGAGATGGTTCGCCGAAGCCCTGCGACGTAGCGAGGCCCCCGGTGCCGAGCTCGATGCTCGCGAGGGACTCACATCCCGCGCGCTGGAGGCGATCGCCGCCTACGCCGACACGCACTCTCCGGCCGCGCGCCCTGACGTGATGGCCGGGCTCCAGGAATTCAACGTCAGCGCGGCCGATATTGACCTCATGGCGAGGGTCTACCGTCAGGCGCGCGACCGTTTCCGCTCCGAAGGGCGGAACATCCACCACCTCTATGAAGCCCAACGGCACGCCATGCCGCTCCGCTGAGCCCGCGGGCCTCCTTTCCTATTCTTCGGCGATCTGTTAAGATCGCGGCACACCAGGCCCAGGAGGCAGCCATGGCAACCAAAGCCTACATCCTGATCAAAGTCAAAGCGGGCAAGACCAAGGACGTCGTCAAAGCCCTGAAGACGATCGGGGGAGTCCACCAGGTGCATCCCTGCTTCGGTCAGCCCGACATCTTCAGCTTCATCGAAGTGAACGACGAGAAAGCCTTGTCCGACGTCGTCATCTCCAAGATCCACACCATCGACGGCGTCGAAGAAACCGACACGCACATCGTCGCAGAGACCTGATTGGCAGGGAGCCACGCGCGGTACGATGCGCACGATCAGCCTGATGCGCGGGCCGTTTCAGCTCTGTGATCCGTGTTACGAGACCGTCGTCGCGGAGAAACTCGTGGACACCCGCAACTTCGCCGCCGACCACGAGGCCCTCTTCGACCATATCTGTCCCAATTGCTACGACAGGAACAGGCCCTTGATCGACGACATGCTGGGCAGCAGCGAATAAGCCGGTGACGGCTGGGGGACGCCATGGCTCTGAACAAGGACTTTGACCCGTTGAGCGAGGTGCCCGGGCTGAAGAAGATGAGCCCATTTGTCATCCTGGCCTTGGCGCTCATCCTGATCTGGGTGTTCTCCCCCTTTGTCATCGTCGGCGCCGGCGAGCGGGGCGTCGTGTTCAACCAGCTCCATGGCGTTGAGGACAAGATCCTGACGGAGGGCTTCTCCTTCATCATTCCGGTCATCGAGCGGGTGATCAAAATGGACGTCCGGATCCGCAAGTCGGACACCCGGTCCACCGGCGCCTCCAAGGACCTCCAGACGGTGGCGACCGAAATCGTGCTCAACTACCATCTGTTCCCGGACCGGGTGAACAAGGTGTACCAGACGATCGGGTTGGAGTACGAAAAACGGATCATCGACCCGGCCGTGCAGGAGATCGTCAAGGCCGTCACCGCCAAGTTCACGGCGGAAGAGCTGATCACCAAGCGGCAGTTCGTTAAGGACGAGATCAAAACAGCCCTCCACGAGCGCCTGATGTCTTCCCATATCTCCTTGGATGAGCTGAACATCACCGACTTCCAGTTCTCGAAAGGGTTCAACGAGGCGATCGAGGCCAAGCAGACGGCCGAGCAGTTGGCGCTCAAGGCCCAGCGGGACCTGGAGCGGGTCAAGATCGAGGGCCAGCAGAAGGTCGTGCAAGCCAAGGCGGAGGCGGAATCCCAGCGTATCCAGAAGGAAACGATCAGCCCAATCATTTTGCAACTCCGGGCCATCGAGAAGTGGGATGGGAAGTTCCCGCAAGTGATCGGTGGAAGCGGCGCCCTGCCTTTCATTAATATTGACGCCGGCAGTACCAGAAAATAGTCGCGCCT
>VBOO01000039.1 GCA_005877505.1 Nitrospirota bacterium | reverse complement strand
TCGTTGAACCCGCCCTGCTTGGCCGTCTGCATGAGGAGTTCCCGCCCGTGGATGTTCCCGAACGCAAACATGGGATACACCGTCACGCTCTGGAAGCCGGGCAGATCGTGCCCCGCTTCGTTGACGACGGGAACCGTGGCCTGCCGGAGGTCGTTGACGTGCCCCCAGTAGGCGACGTCATCAACGGTATGGTTGATCGAGGGCGAGGCCAATGTGCCATATGTCGTACCATCGGAATTCTGGTAATCCACCGCGTGCTTTGTCAGGAGGACCGCCGGCGCGATGGAGTTGTGACTGCTCTCAAAGCACGTGGTCGTCGCGAGGTATTGGGCGGCCGTCGGGTTGTCTGTGGGAGGACCTGTCCATGCCCCCGCGCAATGGGGGCCGTGCGCCGCATGCGCATAGTCCTGGAGAGCCGTCGGAATGTTGTTGTCTGCGTTCGCTTGGCCATCCGTGAGGAACATGATGAAGGTCTTGCAGCAAGTGACCTGCTTCGGATTTCCCTTGGAAGACCAGGCCGGGTTCGTGCCGAAGAAGTACGGGTCCCGCCCGCAGGCGCCCGAAAGATAGCCGAGTCCGGAGGGACAGGAGTCGGGTGGCGACGTAGAATCCAACTGAGTGGGCTCTGACGCCGATGAGGGAGCGGTGATCGGCCCAATGGACCCGGCGGTCTGGCTGCCGGATGGAAACGACGGGCCGCAGCCCGAGAAGGCGCAGGGATAATAATAGGCCGTCGAGCTGTACGGCTGCGGCAACTGGGCGATATACCGGATCCCCGTGTACAGGGTCTCGGCGAGCGGGGTGCTCGTGGCGGACGCGGTCTTCTCGATCGCGGCGACCATCGCAGACTTGTTGGAGTTGTAGGTCGTCACGGTGGTCGTTTCGTACGGCGAGTTGGCCACGCTCCAGCCGATCGGGACCAGCACCTTGCCCCCATCCCCCGAGTTTCTGTACTCCAGGAGGCCGAACCGGGCCTTGTCGCCGAGGTCCTGAATCACCCCCAACGGCTCGGTGGCGACAGCGACGTGAAGAAGGTATTCGCCGGTGGTGGGCGGCGTGGGAGCGCCGGTGAGGCCGCATGTCGTGGACTGGTAATTCGGGGGAGCGACGTTGGATTTGCCCACGCAGAATCCCCCTGGGGCCAGTTTCCAGCTCGACCCGCTGTTCCAATCTTTCATCCCGGCGAGATGGATGACGATCTTACACGTGGCGCAGCCACTCGTGACCAAGGACTGGACCGCCGTCGGGACCCGCCCATTGGCGCATGAGACGGTCGTTGGCAGCGAAAGGGTGCACGAGCCCGGCGTGATCGGAGTGGTCGATTCGAGGTCACAACAACTATCCAGATTGTAGTCCGCACCCTTGATCGTGATGAGGGACGGGGACCCGACCGGCGGGCACGACGCGTCCGCCAACCGGGCGGCCACGCACATCCCCCCGATCAAGGCCGCGATGAGCGCGTCGTGCCGCCGGAACGAGGCCCAGTTGAGGAAGTTCCCGTCCCAATCGGTCGAGGCGCACGCCGTGCTGATCGTCGCCTTCGAGGTGGTCACCACGAACCGGGTGTTGCCGGCCGTGGCATCATAGGAATAGCAGCTCAGCGGATCAAAGAGGCCGGCAAAGGTCACAGTCTCGATGAAGGGCGCGCCGGCTGGCGCGTTGGCCGGATAGAGCAGCGTAGATGTGGGACACCCCCCGGTATTCTGGACTCCTGAATCAATTGGCGCGAGATTATAGGGAGAAGGGTTTTGCGTATTATCGCAGACCGCCCGGAATCCCATGCTCGCGGAGTTGTCGAACATGATGAGCACGTTCGGCGTGACGACGCTGGAGATGAAGGGCGGCTGGCCGGAGTAATCGGCGTTCAACATCGAGTTCGGAAGGCCGGCGTTGGTCGGAGCCGTCCAGAAGACGATCCCGATCACCCCCAACATCACCATCGAGGGCAGCAGCAAAAATCCCAAGCGTTTCATCACCACGACTCCGTTCCTCTCCCGTCTCTCATGCTGGGAATATGATGATCACTGGCGTCATCTGTCTTTCGTGGGACCCAGTTCCAAACCAGAACTGCTCGTGGCGGCCACCAGAGCGTTGCCGCCCCCACAAGAACCGCGACACAAAAATTCCAGACCATGGCTTCTCCCCTCCCCTCATTCCTCAGCTTAGGCTGAGCCGAGGGTTCACCATTGTTTAGCAAAGCAGGTGCCTAGGAGGCAGGCACCACGATCTCTTTTTGTTTTGGTATGAGATTCAGGTAGTTAGGTGAGGCCTTGAGCCGCGTGATGAGTCCGGGCGGGCTCTGTGAGGGGAAGGAAACTGGGGAATCCATTTCCACGCTTGTGGAACGGACTACCTGGTTTCCTCTTCGAGTTCAGATGTGCAGGTTAGGGGCTTAGGCACTGGCCCTTGGCGCAGGCAAACGTCGACGACCTGGGTCTTCAGCAGTCAGGTGACCCAGGATGTCGCTCCCGGTTCCGTTATTTCACGACCTCATATGCTTCCACTGATTGGAAACGAAGCGATAGAGCACGAAGGCCCTTTTCACCTGGGGCTTTGCGCTCAGGCGTTGAGTACGGGCCTCGAAGACTTCCATTTTGCCCTATAAGTCACGCCAGGTCAGCATCCGACTGTAGAAGGACTTCGCCGGTTTGACGCAGGTGATAGGCGCCGCGCCCGTGCTGGTCTGGGTGATCCCTATGACACGGCTGCCGGCGCAATCCCCCGGGGTCGTCGGGCCTGCGGGGGTGAGCGGCAACTCGGCTCCGATATGGAGCTGCATCTGCGTGGGCAACCCCTGACCCAGCGAGAGGGACTTGCTCATGAGCGTATTGCTGCCCGAGGCCGCACTCCCAATGGAGGAGGAGGTATAGGGCCCCCCGGTCAGGTAGTACACCGCGTAGAGCTGCCCTGTCCCTGTGGCCTGACACATGTCGGTGGATGGAATAAAGCTCGTGAAGAACACGGTCCCGCCGAGCAGCGTGGCTGAGGCAAGATTCCGCTCCCCAGGCGTCATGGCGGCTCTCGGCGGGGTCTGCAAGGGCGCGGTCGGATCGTTGAAGGTCGTGAACCAGCCGTCCATATTCTGGATGTTGTTCACTAAGCTACCGAAGTCGTGGATCGTATCTGAGTTAAAGGATGTGGTGCTCCCCGTCGTGCTCACGTTCGTGCCCGACGCGCAACTCGAGCAGGTCACGACGTTGGAGGAATTGTAGAGGTTGTTCCGTTGAGCAGTCTGATCCGTGCACCCGCCGGTGAGGATGCAGTCCTTCACGCCAAAGAAGTGCTGGATGTCCACATTGCTCTTGTCACCGCTGGCATAGTACCGGCCGGTCCCGAAGAAGAGCCAGAGATTGTGCGTATCATCCTGTGTCAGCGTCGGCGCGGTCGTGATCGGCCCGACGTTGCACGGCGAATTATTGGTACAGGTGCTGGCCTTCGGCGTGGAATACGCAAATGTGCTGATCAGACTCGTGAGAATCTGGCCGCCTCCGGAAGTGATGCCCCAGTTGTCCGGGTTGATGTCCCCGCCATTCGTGGTCAGGCGCCACATCGCGCCTTTCCACACCGGATTGCTCCCGTTACAGCCGGTAGTCTGAATACTGTTGCTGTTGCAGATGACGCTCCCGGCATAGATCGCATCCACCCGGAAATCCAGATCGTAATCGACGGTGACGGCATCCGCCATGAAGGCGCCAGTCACCCCTGAATCAAAGACCCGGAGGGCCCCGCTCGCCACACTCGTATCGGCACTCATGCAGGGTAATGATGTCGGGCAGGGTTGGCCTGTCTTTTTGCCTTTGAGTTTGGCGGACCCGTTTGCCTTATTCACATCGATGTAGGTTGGCCCCAGTTTCAGGTCCACCACGAAGATCTGCGCGTTCTGGGCGCTGTGGGCGGTGATGGCGTCGAGGTACGTGGGGCCCGTGCCGAAGACGACATACCATTTCTCGTTCGTGCTGGAGGTCATGGCGTCGGTCGAGGGATTGACCCGCAAGACCGCCGGTTCGGCCGTGGTCAGGCCCAGATCATCATCGCGGAAGACCCAGAGCAGGTTCGGCTCCTTTTCCGGGTTCGTGATGTCCAGCACGAAATAGGAGGAGAGGAAGATGCGATAATCGCTGCCGCTCGTGCTGTTGCCGGTGTCGGTGGTCGTGCCGTTGTTATTGAAATCCGCCTGCACCACCCGAGGTGCGCCCTTGCCGGTGCAATAGCTGCAGCTCCCGCCGAGACGGAACCCGCCGATCAAGATGGTGCCCCAGCCGCCGGGGTGATCGGCGTCCGCCGGAAAGATCCGCGCGTCCGTGACCTTCGGCGTCAGGTCCATGTAATAGACGTGATCATACGTGGGCAACGTCAACCAGCGGAGCTGGGGCAGAAGATCCTGCGGAATGAAGGCCCAGAGCTCCGCCCCCAGCGGCGGCGCGTCGGCGCGGACGCTATACGTGGCGACGCTGGCGTCACAGGGCAATGCCGCGCCCGGGCAAGTCGTGGACGTGCCGAGCCGCTTCGGGAGGGTCGTGAACCGGACCTGCACGGTGGGGCCGCTGCCATCAATCTTCCGGTCGTCATTACTGAAGAAGCCCGCGTTGAAGGCGTGGAGCATGCCGTCGTTGGCGCCCACGTAGGCCACCTGGCGGCGGTCCTTGTACCGCTGGAAGTACTGGGCGTAGGTCTGGTCGCCGTAGATGATGTCGTACCGCGTGCTCGGCGCGCCGACGATCACCGGCGCGGCATCCACCACGTCCCCCAGCTTCCACTGGGCCTGCACGGTGGCGCCGCTGTCGTTCAACACGTTGAACGTCCGATCACGGAGGCCTGACACTGAGGAGCCACGGATCCAGTTGATGATGTTGGTCGCCTCGTTCTGGGCGCAGGTCGTGCGCGTGAGGCCAAGGCAGCCGGTCAGGTTGGGATCGGCGGTAATATCGGCCGCAGTGATGGCCGCCGTATTCGCGCTGTTGCAGTAGATCACCGCCTTGCCGCCCAGGTAGGGGCAGAAAGTGGCCGCATTGGATGCCTTGAATTCGAGTCTCTCGGTCCCGCCGACGAGGCCGTTGTTGTCGATGTCCGCCCAGGTCAGGACGCGCCGGCAGGTGTTCCCTCCCTGGGACATGTTGCCGGACTGAGGCCAGGTGTTCGAGCCTTCGCAGGAGGCCCCAGGACTCAGTAGGGCCAGACGCCGCCCGCCTTCCCAAACGGGCTGGACATTGCTCACCCCCCCGTTTCTAATGGTCGTAGTCTGAAATGGAGTGGAGGTGTCGGGGAGGCCGTCCCCGTTGTCGTCTTTGTAGCGGTCAATCACGACGTTGTTATAATTGGGATTCTCTGTGTCCGTTTCCAGTCGGATTCTGATGATACAGTCGTGGATGAGCACGAGTTGGCCGTCCGGCGGGCCCGTGCAGCCGGGTTGAGAACTGTCCTCACGGATGTTCCCGAACTTGTCAATGAACAGCCCCTGCGCGAACCCCGTCCAACCCACCTGATTGAGGGCTCCATTCGGGAGAGGCACGAACGTCTTCGGGAAGAAGAACGCCTGGTAGATCGCGCCTTCACCGGTGGATGACGACGCCAGCACCGAGACCGAGGTCCCGGACGCGGCCTTCTGGAGGATGCTGGTGAGGGCGGCGAACAGCCTGTCCTTCATCTGCAGCACGTCGTTCGACTCGAAAAAGGTGTCGGGAATGCCGTCCGGCACCAGCAGGCCGGTGAGGTTGTCCACCCTGTCCCACTCAGACTGAAGATCCGGAAGGTTGTTCCCGTTGGAGTCATCGAACCCGCCCTGTTTCGAGGCCTGCATGAGGTATTCCCGGTTGATGACTCCCCCGAAGGCGTAGAAGCCATAGAGCGTGATGTTCTGGAAGCCGGGCAGGTCATGACCCGCCTCGTTGATTACCGCGATCGTGGCCTTGCGGAGGTCGGTGGTGTGCGCCCATAAGGCCACGTCATCAAGGTAGTGGGTCCCCGAATTGCCATAATCGGTCTTGTGCTCCGCGAGCAGATAGCTATTCGGCGTGGCGAGGTTACTGTTGCAGGTGCCGCCCGGAGCGGTGTTAAGGTGAATCGTGGTCGTGTAGCCCGTGCAGTGCTGGCCGTGAACTGCATGGGCATAGTCCTGCAAGGCAGACGGCACGTTCGTGTCCACCTGCGAGTCGCCGTCCGTGAAGAGGACGACGAAAACCTGACAGCACGAGACTTGGGCCGAGGGGTTGGCCCAGGCGGGCGTAGCGTTGCTGCCGAAGAAAAAGGGATCCCGCCCCGCGGCACAGTTCCCGGCGTTCGTCCCGATATACCCGGCTGGGCAAGGCTCGCTGCCGGTCAGCGCGCTGAGCTCGCCGGAACCCAGCGAGCCCGCCCCCGTGCTGCCCAAGTTCACGCCCGGCGAGAACGCCAGGGGATAGACGTACTGGCTGGGGTAGTAGGCCGAATTCACCTGGGCCACATAGCGGGCCGCATCGTACAGCGTCTCGGCCATGGGGGTATCGCCCCCGTTGTAGGTCGCCTCGATCGCAGCTATCATGGCCACCGTGTTGTTCGCGTACGTGGCGGTGAGGCTGGTGCTGAACAACGCGACATACTGCGAGGATCCGATCGGAACCAACACCTGCCCCCCGAGGTCGTTGTCGCCCAGGAACTCCATCAGGCCGAACCGGATGCTCGAGCCCGCGCCCTGGATCACGCCTTGCGGCTGGCTATCCACGGAGACGCGGATGACGAAGCGTTGCTCGGTGAAGCTATCGCTGTCGGCTGTTGACGACGTGTTTTGGGAGTCGGACTGATTGGTGGTGTTGAGGGCACAGCTCGTGGAGTCCATTGGTGGCGGGGTGGCGTCGTTGTCCACGCAGAAGGAGCCCACCAAAGACGAAGTCTCCCCGGGAAGATGAAAGAACAGGCTGGAAGGGCTCGACCCAAGGGTCTGGACGGATGTCGGCACGCGGCCGTAAGCCGTGTTGGTGGCGCCGATCCCGGTCGTGTTCGTCGGGACCGCCGGGGTCGAGACGATCGATCCGCTATGGATTGCTTTGGTTTGACCCTTCAGGGTGATCATCGGAGCACTGCCGCTGGCCGGGCAGGTGCCATCGGCAGCCCGGGCCACCGCGCAGCTTCCGCCGATCAGCGCGATCTTTGCCATGTCGATGCGGCGCAAGGTCACCCAGTTCAGGAAATTCCCGTCCCAGTCGGTTGACGGACAGGCCGTGCTGACCGCCGCCTTGGGGTTGACGCCGGCGGTGGTGTCTGCGTCGAACCGGGTGTCGGTGGTGTTATAGGTATAGCAGGTCATCGGATCGAACATGCCCCCATAGCTGAAGGTCTGATCAAACGTGGGACACGTGCTGAAATCATCCCCGGCCGCAGCCACGCACTGCACTCTCCGTCCCATGCTCCCTGAGTTATCCAGGATGATGAGCACGTTCGGCGTGACAGCACTGGTCACGAAGGGCGGCGTGGCGGAGTAGTCGTTGTTCGTCATCGTGTTCGGAAGGCCGGCGAGAGTCGGAGCCGGCCAGAATAAGATCCCGGTCACCCCCAACATCACGACCGA
>VBOO01000036.1 GCA_005877505.1 Nitrospirota bacterium | reverse complement strand
TGAGGCAGTGATTGTGAACACTCTGCCCAGAGGACCTGAACCTGTTAAAAGGGAGAAGGTCAATCCCTCCTGACCATTGATCCCTTTCCAAATCTTAAGCGGGGCACGACACTTACTATATGGTTAACCTTTTCATGCTGAGAGCACTAAGGAAGCAGAAGTACTAGGTCCAATCGGTCAAACCCGTCGCAAATGGAACGAAAGGCTCTGGTTTCCATGGTGACACCTCTGCAAGTAAGAGGTCCTAGTAGAGGGACGCTAAGAGTAAGCCGGACCACCAGGGGAGTCACCCCCCCCTTTTCGTATGGGTATACCTACACAATAGGAGTTGCGCCTTTAATCATTTTCGGCTTAACTGGAAAAAGTGCTTGGCCCCTTTTTGTCCTGCCCCACTTCGGATTTGGACAGGTAGAGTTGGTCAGCATGGATGGTCAACAACGAGAAACAAGCTGCCCCAAATTAAGTGGGGCGATACCTTCCGATTCCAGAATAATTATGACTAGGCTCATTTACACTTCAATTCTTATTCTGGTTCCAACGGTATTGTTTGTAATTTGGCTAACGAGCGAAATGGACACGTTAGCCGATGATCGGTCCGTCTATACGCTTTCGACTTCAAGACTCATTGACAAGTATGTCGATCTGATACGGAGTGCAAGTCCTTGTGGGAACCCGAAAGTGTCATATAAGGAGGCTCATGCGATTGCCGCAGCCGTGAACGCAGCGGTGGAAGAGAACCCGGACCTCAATGGCTTCGTGATCCTCTGCTTGATGAAGACAGAGTCGGACTATGACAGGAAGGCTATCTCCCATAAGGGCTATTCCGGGTTGATGCAGACACCGGGGATGTCCGGATACATTGACCTCGATGTCAGGTGGGGAGTTCGCATCTTGAAAGAGAAATTAAAACTCGCCAATTACGATCTTAAAAAGGCGATTGCCTTGTATAAGGGCGGTACCAACCGACTGGCACGAAAGCAAGCCGAGGATTTTATGCGGCGTTGGAGAAAGGTATCTGGGGAGATGATCTAATGATTGTCAAAAACGCACGAATCTCAAGTGACCTGCCCCAGTTGTTGTACCACTCGTAATCGACAGGCAGGCTAGGCCACCCTGCGGGACCTGTCAAGCGTCGGTGCGGTCAGACGAGCGTGGAGGCTGGAGAAAGAACGATGGTTGCGGGGGAAGGATTCGAACCTTCGACCTTCGGGTTATGCTTACCACTACAGCTTTCGCTGCCTGGACGAACCAGTTCGTGGTCTGGACTTTCCCTTCACCCTCGGACCGGCTTCCGCCGCCGTTAGGGTGCCTGCCGTCAAGTCTCTACACCTTCTCTGCCAGCTTCACCGGCCGCAGAGCTTGGCTCGGGGTTACCCCACCAACGGCTTCCCCGACTTTGACAGGTTGTCGCACATAAGTTTCCTTATGTGCAGCCCAGTGCAGGATTAAATCCCAAGCGTCACGATGATCGGCGAATCGTGGTTTGCGTTGACGCTTGTCAGCTTCGACCAAGTGGATCTCGAAGCCGCTTACTCCTGCGGATTGAGCCCGACGAGCTACCGGACTGCTCCACCCCGCAGGCGGATGCTACCAACTTGACGTGACACTGTCAAGGCTACCGAAATACGGTATCATGGCGCGCATGAGCACGCCGTTGCGGATCGTCTTCATGGGGACCCCGGAGTTCGCGGTGCCTTCCTTGGAGGCGCTTCTTGAGGCAGATCCGGAAAAAATCGGCCGCGTGGTCGGAGTGGTCACCCAGCCCGATCGCCCGAAGGGCCGCGGGCAACAACTAACCCCGCCCCCAGTGAAGGTGCTGGCCCGGCAGGCCGGGCTGCCGATCCTCCAGCCACTCAAGATGAAAGACCCGGCCATCCTGGAGACCCTGAAAAGCTGGGCGCCCGATCTGATCGCCGTCACGGCTTTCGGCCGGATTCTGCCGCCTGTCGTCCTGGACCTGCCGCTTAAGGGGTGCGTCAACGTGCACGGGTCGCTGCTTCCCAAGTACCGGGGCGCCGCCCCGATTCAGTGGGCGATCATCAACGGCGAGACCGAGACCGGCATCACCACGATGTTGATGGATCCGGGCATGGACACAGGCCCCGTGTTGCTGCAAGAGATAGTCCCGATCCTGCCGATGGAGACGGCAGGCGAGCTGGCGGCCCGCCTGGCTCCCATTGGCGGACGGCTGCTCGTGAAGACCATCAGCGGGCTCAAGGACGGGACCCTCGCCCCGATCCCGCAGGACCACAGTCGAGCCACGCTCGCGCCGTTGCTGAAGAAGGAGGATGGAATGCTGCGCTGGGACGAGGAGGCGACAGCGCTGGCCCACCGGATCCGCGGGCTGACGCCCTGGCCGGGCGCCTACACCTATTATGGTGATGAGCGCTGGCAGCTCTGGAGGGCGGAGCCCACGAATCCCGGGTGCGCCATGGCGGAGCCAGGGGTCATCCTCGAAGTCACGAAAGAGACGATCCGCATCGCGGCCGGGAAAGGCGCGCTGCTGATCCGCGAACTACAGCCCGCGTCGGGTAAGCGCCTGAGCGTGAAGCAATACCTAGCGGGCCATTCGGTGGAAATAGGCAGCAGGCTCGGCCCTGGCCCTTGCGACGATTCACCCGATGCTCTATAGTTGACTGTCGATTTCCCGGGGGCACTCGTATGACCAAGGTGCGAATCGCGCCGTCCATTCTGTCCGCAGACTTCGCGCACTTGGCTGACGAGATCGCCGCCGTCGAGCAAGCCGGCGCGGACTTAGTGCACGTGGATGTCATGGACGGCCATTTCGTCCCGAACCTGACCATCGGGCCTCCCATCGTCGAAGCCCTCCGCAAGGTCACGTCCCTGCCTCTCGACGTCCACCTGATGATGACGAACCCGGACGCGTTCATCAGGGAGTTCGCCGACGCGGGCGCGACCTATCTCACGGTCCATGTCGAAGCCTGTCCGCACCTGCATCGCACGGTCCAGTCCATCAAGGAGAAAGGAGTCCAGGCGGGCGTCACCTTGAATCCCGCCACGCCGCTGATTAGCGTCCAGGAGATTCTGTCCGACGTAGATCTCCTGTTGATCATGTCAGTCAATCCCGGCTTCGGCGGTCAGCGCTTCATCGCCCGCATCCTGGACAAGATCAAGCAGGCGCGCGCGTTGATCGACCGCACCGGCCGCTCGGTGCTGCTCGAAGTGGACGGCGGCGTGAAAGTGGACAACGCCGCCGCGATCGTCGCCGCCGGCGCCGACATTCTGGTGGCGGGCTCTGCCATCTTCGAAACGCCCGGGCGTGACTACCGTCGAGTGATCGCCCAGCTACGCGCAGGCGGCGCCCCCGGCTCCGACTCCGGCGATAACGGCAAACCGACCGGTCACAGCAAAGCCGCGGCGTCCCCCCGCAAGGCTCGCCGATGAGCGAGGTGACCCAGCTCGTCGAGAGCCTCCACCCACACGAGGTCAAGGTCGTCAGGGCGTTCGAAACTTCCAAGGACGATGATTCCTGCACCGAGGAGGACCTGGCAAAGAGGAGCGGTCTTGAAATCGCCCAGGTTGGCTCTGCTCTCGGTAGGCTGCAGATAAAAGGACTCGTCGGGATCAGCGCCAGAGTCCCTCGAACGGAGGTGTCTCTTACAGAAACAGGACTACGCTACTTCCAACACTATACCCCCATGGTGCGGATCATTTCGGCTCTGAAGAAAGCCTCTGACACCGGCGCGCAGTTGACGATTAGGGACATCCAGACACGCGAAAAGCTTGACTCCAGCGAAGTCAGTGAAGCCATCGGCGAGTTGAAGCAGGAAGGCGTCATCAGAATCACGGCAGGTGGAATTGTTGAGCCGACAGGGAGGTCTTCCTCTACGGCCGAGCTCTTGCAAAAACTCATTCGATTCCTCCATGAGGGCACTAAACCGCTGCTTGACTTCACCCCTCCTGAACAGGCGGTGATCAAAAAGTTTTCTCAAAAAAGAGGGAAGCCAAACGAACCCTTCCGCGTGGATGAACGGGAAAGCCGCAGGTTCGGCTTAACGGAAAACGGCAGGGTCATTGCTCGACAGCTTCTGAAAGAAGGAACAAGAAATGAGATCACTCTTCTGACACCAGAGATGCTGAAAGATGGCAGTTGGCGCAACAAACGCTTTCGAAAATACACCATCAGCCTTCAGCCAGCCCGCATCGCAGCCGGCAAGAAACATCCGTACCGGGAGTTTCTCGATCTGGTCAAAGCCAAGCTCGTCAGCATGGGGTTCGAGGAGATGCGCGGGGGGCTGATCGAGAACGAGTTTTGGAACATGGACGCGCTCTTCATGCCGCAGTTCCACCCGGCCCGTGAAACCCACGACGTGTATTTCGTCAAGGAGCCGCGCCACTCTGCCCAGATTCCCGAACCGTTCCTATCGCAGGTCGCGGCCGCGCATGAACACGGCGGCCGCACGGGTTCGAGCGGCTGGGGCTACACCTTCGACCGCATGCGGACGCGGCGTCTGGTGCTCCGCAGCCAGGGCACGGCCGTCTCCGCGCGCACGCTGGCGTCAGCGCCACGCGTGCCAGGCAAATACTTTTCGATCGCGCGGTGCTTCCGCTACGATCAGGTGGATGCCACGCACGCGCCAGACTTTTTCCAGATCGAGGGCATCGTCCTCGGGCCGGATATCAATTTCCGAACCCTGCTGGGGCTGCTCACACTGTTTGCGCGCGAAGTGGCCCAAGCGCAGGAGATCCGCTTCGCCCCGGCCTACTTCCCCTTCACGGAGCCGTCGGTTGAAGTGCACGTGCGCCATCCCCGCCTGGGCTGGATCGAGCTGGGCGGCGCCGGCCTCTTCCGGCCGGAGGTCCGGCTCCCCCTGGGCGTAGAGGTCCCCGTGATCGCATGGGGTCTGGGTCTCGACCGCATGGCGATGGTCGCGCTGGAAATCCACGACATCCGCGACCTCTTCTCCGCCGACCTGGAGATGATCCGCTCCAAGCGGGTGCAATACTGAACCGACGCCATGCCGACCATCTCTGCCAATCGCAAGGATCTCGCTAAGCTCCTGGGGCGGCACGTAACGGACAAGGAACTCGAGGCATGGCTCCCGCTGGTGAAGAGCGAGATCAAGGAAGTCGACACTGCCACCGGCGAGATCCGGTTCGAGCTGCAGGACTCCAACCGACCGGACCTCTGGAGCGTGGAAGGCATCGCGCGCCAGATCCGGATCAAACTGAACGGCCGGCCTGACTCCTACCCTTATTTGCAAAACGCCAAGAGTCGTCGCGATCAGATCCTGGTCGAACAGGGCCTGGAGCGTGTGCGTCCGTTCATCGGCGGATGCAAGGCGCGCGGCTACAAGGTCACCGGGGAGGGCCTCACCCAACTCGTCCAGACTCAGGAAAAACTTGCCGACATTTTCGGCCGGAAACGCCGGATGGTCTCCATTGGGCTCTATCGGCTGCCTTCCATCAAGTTTCCCCTTAGCTACCTCCTGGCGGATCCCGACCGGACCAGGTTTCGCCCGCTCGGCTACACCGAGCCAATGAGCCTGCGGGAGATCCTGGAGATCCATCCCAAGGGGCAAGAGTACGGGACGATCCTGTCGGGACACGACCAGTTGCCGCTGCTCCGTGACGCCAAGGGGGACGTACTTTCGTTCCCGCCCATCATCAACAGCCGGGATATCGGCGAAGTCCGGGTGGGCGATGCGGATCTGTTCATCGAAGTCACAGGGACGGACATCTGTACGGTCATGCTTGCCGTGAACATCATGGCCGCCAACCTACAGGACCGTGGAGCCTCAATCGAGCCGATGGACGTCGTCTATCCCTACAAGACGGCGTATGGGCGCACGGTGCGGATGCCCCAGGTCTTTACCAGGCCACGTGCGATCAAACTAGGCGACATCAGCAAGGCCCTCGGCGAAGAGCTCTCCCTGAAGGACGTCCGGGCCAGCCTCGCTTCATACGGCTACGCGGTGACAGGCAACGGCTCGCAGCTCCTCGTGAGCCTCCCGTCGTATCGCAACGATCTCATGCACCCGGTGGACGTCATCGAGGATGTGGCCATCAGCCGCGGGTACAACACGTTTGGTCCAATCATGCCCGCGACCTTTACCGTGGGGGGCCTGTTCCGGATCGAGCAGCTCTCGGATAAGGTGCGGGAACTGATGCTCGGCTTCGGCTTTCAGGAGATTGTCTCGAACATCCTGGGCTCCCGCATCGATCTCACCCACCGGATGCGCCTGCCGGACGGTCATCCCGAAGCCCGTTGCGTCGAGATCGAGAACGTCATGTCCCAGAGTTACGAATGCCTGCGCCAGTGGATCCTGCCGTCGCTGCTGCGCGTCGAGACCGCCTCTTCACGGAGCTTCTACCCGCATTTCCTGTTCGAGTTGGGCGAGATCGTCGTTCCTGATCAGCAAGCCGAGACCGGCACGCGGACCGAAGTCCGTCTGAGCGCCCTGCTGGCCCATGCCACCGCGAACTTCTCCGAGACCCACTCCTTCTTGGAGCTCCTGTGCTCGTACCTCGCCTGGGCCTACAGCTTGACACCGATTGACCATCCCTCGTTCCTGGACGGACGGGTCGGCCGGGTCGAGCTGGCCGGCCGGCCGGCCGGCCTGATCGGCGAGCTACACCCTGAGGTGCTGGAGCGGTGGCAAATCACCATGCCGTGCAGCGCCTTCGAGCTGGTGATCGACCTCCCGGGGAAGACTCAAGCGTAAGGAAAGACCCTATCGAGGAGTCACCGACGGCAAGGCGCGCTCGAAGTACTGCTCCTGGATTTTGCGAGTAGGAGTGGCCACCGCGATTTTCCCGGTCGCGCTCGTCGGAGCCGGCACCTGCCCCCCGAGCCGCACGATCGAGTCCCGGATATTCGCCAGGGTCAGCAGGCCTCTCCCGTCAACCTGCACCCCTGAACGATTATAGCCGGCTTCGAGCGCTGTCCAGGCCTTGCGATACGCGATGACCGCCGGTTGCGGATAGGACGCCTGGTCTAGCGCACCGGCCAGATCGAGATAGGCTTCTCCAGACTGGGCCACCGACGTGTCCACGGCGCTGAGGTAATAGAGGATAGCCTCGGTGATCTTGCCCAACTGGATGGCCTTTTTACCGGCTTTGCGCAGGTTTTCAACGCACTTGGTCTCGGCCGGCGTGAGCAGACGTTCAGGATCCGAACCAGGTATCGGGCCTTCTTCGATGAGGAGAAAAGGCGCCCGCATGGGATCTTCGCGATACGGGCGCATGCGACAACCAGCTAAAGATGGTGTCGCGCCCTTAGCCCGCACACCGAGACGGGCCACCTCATGCTTCGATAGAGCCGTTGGCGGGGCCCCGTTTGGCTCCACGTACCCCGCACCCATCCCCGAAAGGACGGCGACCATGATCCAGACCGGGATCCCGATCCTCATCGCCTCATCCCACCGAGGCCTTGGCCAACTGCGCCTTGGCCGTGTCCACGAGCTTCGCGAAGCCGCCCGGGTCTTGAATGGCCATGTCCGAGAGAACTTTGCGATCCAACTGGACGCCCGCTTTCTGAAGCGCATGAATGAACCGGGAATAGAGCAGACCGTGGGACCGGCAGGCAGCGCTGATGCGCGCGATCCAGAGCCGCCGAAAGGTGCGCTTG
>VBOO01000035.1:445-7583 GCA_005877505.1 Nitrospirota bacterium | reverse complement strand
TCGTGAGGAACGACATGGTCTCGTTCAGCCCGTCGTTGCGACCAGGGAAGTTCCGGTTGTAGGAGCTGATGATCGAATCCACTCGCCCCTTGACCGCGTCGGCGCGCTTCCACTGGCCGATGCACGGCCCGCAGGCGTTGGCGAGCACGGTCCCGCCCATCTCCTCGAAGGTCTGCAGGAACCCGTCTCGCTTCATCGTGTGGTAGATCCGCTCCGAGCCCGGCGTGACGAGGAACGGGGTCCTGGCCTTGAGCCCGGCTTTGAGGCCCTGCCGCGCGATATGCGCCGCGCGGCTGATGTCCTCGTAGGACGAGTTCGTGCAGCTTCCGATCAGCGCCGCCTTGAGCTGCACCGGATAGCCCTTCTCCTTGGCCTCCGCCGCCATCATCGAGATCGGGCGCGCGAGGTCCGGCGTGTGCGGCCCGACCACATGGGGCTCCAGCTTCGAGAGGTCAAGCTCGACGATCTGGTCGAAATACTTCTCCGGCGACTTCTCGACCTCGGGGTCGGCCACCAGCATCTCACGGTTCGCTTCGGCCAGCTTTGCGATATCCTCCCGATCAGTGATCCGGAGGTACGCGGCCATCTTGTCATCGAACGGGAAGACCGACGTGGTGGCCCCCAGCTCGGCCCCCATGTTCGTGATCGTCCCCTTCCCGGTGCAACTGATGGTCGCCGCGCCGGGGCCGAAGTATTCGAGAATTTTGTTGGTCCCGCCCTTCACCGTGAGCAGGCCGCAGATGTAGAGGATCACGTCCTTCGGCGACGCCCAGCCGTGCAGCTTGCCGGTCAGCCGGATGCCAATCTGCTTGGGGTGGAGCACCTCCCATGCCAGTCCGGCCATGACCTCGCCGGCATCCGCCCCGCCCACGCCGATCGCCAGCATGCCGAGGCCGCCGCCGTTGGGCGTATGCGAGTCGGTCCCGATGACCAGCCCGCCGGGGAACGCGTAATTCTCCAGCACGACCTGGTGGATAATCCCGGAGCCCGGCTTCCAGAAGCCGATCCCGTACTTCTTGGCAGCCGACGCCAGAAAGTTGTAGACCTCCTGGTTCTCGTCGATGGCGCGCAACAGGTCCTTCTGAGAGCCGCTCTCGGCCCGGATCAGGTGATCACAATGGATCGTGCTTGGCACCGCGACCGTCTTCTTGCCGGCCTGCATGAACTGGAGCATGGCCATCTGGGCGGTCGCATCCTGCATGGCCACCCGGTCAGGGCGGAGCGCCAGCATGGCCTTGCCCCGCTCCCAGACTTGCGTCTCCCAGTTGTCCACGTGGGACACCAGGATCTTTTCGGTGAGGGTGAGGGCGCGCCCGAACTTCTCCCGGGCCTTGGCCACGGCGTCGGGCATCTTCGCATAAAGCTTTTTGACGAGTTCGACTGACATATACCTCTCTCCGTTAATCGTTAAACGTTATTCGTTACACGTGTCTCATCCAACCGTACATCCACTCTTTCTTACATCTTACTTCAGCGGCGGCACGTCGCGCGATTATTTCAACGGCGGGACTTCCCGCCTTTTGGGTGCCGCGTAATTGACGAGATAGTCGAAGAGCCGGATGAGGCGGCTTTCCTGGCGTCTCTGATCCACCCAGTGCCCGACCAAGCCGATCGTGCGGGCCAGGATGAAGAAGCCGTTCAAGCTGTCCACCGAGAAACCAAGGTCCACCAGCACCGCCGCCATGGTCCCGTCCACGTTCAGGATCAGGTTGTCCTTCTTCGCCGAGGTGACCTTTTCCACATCGAGGGCGAAGTCCAGGTGGGGGGTCGGGATGCCGAGGCTCTTCACGTAGGAGACGAGCTCCTTCACCCGCTTGTCGGGGTTTCGCACGCTCTTGACCCGATGCCCGATGCCAGGGACCGGCCCCACGGCTTTCTTCATGTAGGCGAGGAAGTCGTCCACCGACATCTTGTTGTCCACGGCGTGCTTGAACCAGCGGCCGGCGTCCGTGACCGCGCCGCCGAAACGGGGACCGATCATGATCAGGCCGGCGGCGACGGCTTGGGACAACCCGATGCCGGCGCAGGCCGCGAGGATCGTCGCGAGCGCGCCGCTGACGCAGGGCCCATGGTCGGCCGAGAGCATGATGATGCGCTTGATGATCTCCGCCTCCTGCTTCGACAGCAGCCGCTTATCCCAAAGCAGACCGACGATGTGCGGGATGTCGTAGCCCTTGTTGATCAGTTCGGAGGCGGGATACCCGTCGTAGAGCGGCTCGTCGCCCCGGTCGTCGCTGATCGTGGTCTTGATCAGCGGGGTCACCAGGACCTCGCCGGCCTTCATGCCCTCTTCCACGGACTTGGGGAGCTTCGGGAGATCCTCCGGGCTCAGGTCCGGAATGGGCCGTACCTGGCCCGCCTTCACCAGCGCCTCGAAGACGGCCTTGATGGCCGGCCCCAGCGCGCCGAACGTGTCCGGAACGATGGCGCCGGCCTTCTTGAACGCGTGGGCCTTGGACCGGGCCGAGCCTTCGCCCTTCAGTCCCTCCTTGGCGCCAGCGTGCCCGAATTTCATCCCCTTCGGCAGGCTCTCCTGGCAGAACCCGGAGACGACCGCCAGCAGCTTGATCCGGCGCTTCTTCGCGCCGTACCATTCGGCCGCACGCTCTTCCAGCTCTCCGCCCATCTCCCCGACGATGATGACCGCCTTGGTCTGGGGATCCTGCTCGAACTTCTCCAGATAGGTCACATAGTCGGTGCCGGGATATGCATCCCCTCCGATCCCGATGGCTGTCGTGATGCCATCGGCAAACTGCGAACAGATCCAGATGATCTCGTTGGAGAGGCCGCCGGACTTCGTGATGACCCCGAAGGACCCTTCGCGGTAGAGCTTGCACGCCACCAGGTTGTCGAACGCGCCGCCGATCACGCCCAGCCGGCACTCGCCGGCCGAGACGATGCCGATCGCCGAGGGTCCATTGAAGGTCTTGCCGAGCTTTTGGGCATGCCGCGCCAGCAATTTGGCGTCGCGCTCCGGCACGCCCTCCGTGATCATCGACACGAGCTGGATCTTCGGATCGTTGAGCGCCTCCATGCCGGCCGCGCAGGCCCGGTCCGCGCCGATGTACACCAAGCTCGTGTTGATCTGCGGATGGTTCGCCGTGGCTTCCGCCACCGACTTGTAGACTGGAATGATCAGGAGACCGCTGCCATAGGGGACTTCGTTCGTCTTGCCCGAATCGGGTGGATACACGAACGCCTCCACGTTCAACGGGCGCCGGATCATGTAGCAAAACTCCGCCATCCGGCGCGCGGCATTCAGCCCGGCGGCGCCACCCTGGATGACCACCCGGGTGTCCTTGGTTGCCAGAATGCTCATCGGGATCTCCCCTCTACAATGAAATGATGAACGCTGAAGGATGAATGATGAATTGGTAATGCCTCCCGTTCACCATTCAGCGTTCATCATTCCTCCTTCATCGTTCAGCGTTCACCGTTCATCATTCATCATTTCTTTTGCAGCGCCATGTCGACGATGTCGGTGAGCGGGGTATGGCGGTCATAGACATGGACGTCGAACCCTTCGTCGCGGAGCGCCCGCATCGCTTCGAGCCCTTCCCTCTCGCGCGGCCCGCCGCGGCGCACCCAGATCTTCACGCCGTTGAGTCTGCCTTCGGCCTTGGCCTTGCGAAAGCCGGCGATGATGCCGCCGAACGTCTTCTTGACGTCGGTGAAGTTCGCGATAGCGCCCCCCACGATAATGTTCTTGATCCCCGGCAGCGAGCAGACCTTCTCGGTCAGGACCTCCACGGCCCAGTCAGGCGGGTCGCCGGAGTATTCCGCGTAGTTGGCGAGCTTGCCGCCGCGGGCCACCACCGCATCGGAGTAATAGACGCTCGCGCCGCCGCCGGCCGGCAGCATCGCCGTGTCCCCGCCCGGGATTTCGATGAACTTCACCGAGCCTTTGATCTTCGAGTCCACGGCCATGACCTCCACCTCGTTCTTCGTGTAGGCCCGGCCGAACTCCGCCGCGAACGGGAAATTCCAATCGGGATGGCGGAACCTGGCGTCGGCGTCCAGCAGCGTGACCGCATCCAGCGCGACCAACTGGCCGTCGCTCTCCCGGACCACGACCGGATTGACTTCCAGGTACTGCGCGTCTTCATTGTCGAAGCAAGCGAACAGCTTGCTCGCGAAGTCCACGACCTTCGGGGCCAGCTCCTTGGCGAAGCCGACCTCCTTCGCCAATGTTTCCAGCGCGTCCGGCGACGGCGCGTCCCCAACCGCAACAGCCAGCTTCTTGACCCGATCCCAGTTCGATTCGACCTCAATACCGCCGCAACTGGCAAGGAGGATGTCCGCCCCATCGCGAGTGGACTTGACCGCCGCATAGTATTCTTCCCTGTGCGGCACCATCTCCGAGACGATCACCTGGGAGACCGTGACGCTGCCGACCTGCCGGCCCAGCATCTCTTTCGCGGCGGCCTGCGCGCCTTGCAGGTCCACGCCCACCTTCACGAGGCCGAGCTTGAATCGCGAGCCCAGCGCCTCATGGGCCTTGACGACCAGCTTGCTCTTCTTGAGCCAGTCCTTGGCGTCACCGAGCTTCGCCAGTTCCTCCACCGACGTCACGACGACGTAGTGGGGGACCGCGATGCCCCACTTTTTCATCAGCCCCATCCCGGGACCTTCCAATACCTTCGCCATGGGGAGTCCTCTTCCGTTGAACGTGCGAACGGTTGGGAGCCCTTCAACCTCTGGAAGCGGTGGATTCTAGAGAGATTCTTCCGCCATGACAATCAACCAAAAGGCCCATTTTTTTAGGACAAAGGCCCTATCTGATGACCGTCTTCGAATGTTGGTCCGGAACCCACCCAAGGTAAACGAGCACTATAAGGAAGGTCCGAAGACGGTGTCAAGAGATTGAAAAGATGGCCTATTTTCGCCGCTGACAGGCCGGGTGAGGGGGAAGCTGTAGGGGCGCGGCGTGCCGCGCCCTTCTCTCGAACTTTTTCTTTTTCCGGTTTTACCTTTCGCCGACCTGTCGTGTCTTATTGACAAGACCGGCTGAGCAGTTTACCGTTTAACTTCACGGCGGAGGCGGCATGGACCCGGAACTTGTTCAATACCTGGACGAACGTTTTCATGGGCTTGTTCATGGGCTGGATCAGCGGTTCGAGGGGATAGACCGCAGGTTCGATGGAGTAGACCGCAAGTTCGATGGGATAGGCCATAGGTTCGAGGGGATAAACCAAAGGTTCGATGAAATAGACCGCAGGTTCGATGAAGTAAATGATCGGATCGACGAGGTCAAACGCCACAGCGGCGTGCTGGTCGAAGGGCTCCGCCATGAGGTGCACCTTTTGGCCGAAGGCCTCGATACCTTTATTAATGTCCGATACGCGCAGGACCAAGCCAATATAGCCGAGCAATTCAGCGAAACCCGCGCTCTCATCCATCTTTCCTACGACCAACTCCGCCAGCGCGTCGAGAACCTCGAACGAAACAGGCCCACGTAGGGCCCGTTCTTCCCATTCTCCCCAATCCGGAAACCGTTCTTCGTAGGGGCGCCGCGTGCCGCGCTCTCTTTGGTCTGAAGAGGAAGGCGGGAGGGAGCGGAGGGGAGGAAAATGGTGCCTGCCCTTTTTACTTTTTGGGAGAAGCCGTGTCTCATAGAAAAAGGAGCCAAGTCCATGGCCGGCGAGCGGTTCCCCATGAGACTGCCTGCGGACACAACCATCGCCGAAGACAAGCTGACGCGTTACCTGCTATTGCCGCAAGCACGCGGCGACAAATCGACCTTTCTGGCGAGGGCGGGCTATACGCGGGGAAACGCCGACCAACTGTTGCGGGACTTGCGCACGCTGATTCTGCCGCTGGAAGCCGTGGCGCTCGAATCCAACAGGTTCGGCCGGTACTACGAGATTCGCGGCACACTCACCGGCCCAAACGGCGTGCCGCTGGCTGTTTGCACCATCTGGATAACCGAGCACTTGTCGGGCGTCACGAAATTCGTTACACTTATCCCAGACAAACGGAGGACATGATGAAATTTGCGCTATACACTGATGCGGCACTGACGTGCGACCTGCCGGAGCATCGTCTCCGTCGCGGTGACATCGTCAAGCTGGTGGACCACCACACCGCCCCTGACGGCGCGGAGGGGTATTCCATCGAGGTCTTTAACGCCGTCGGCGACACCATTGCCGTCACCACCGTCCCGGCCTCCGCCCTTGAGTCCCTCCGCGAAGACGAAGTGCTCAACGCTCGAACGCTATAACCAGACGTTACTTCCCTTTATCCTTCCAGAACTACCCGTCTGCCTTCTGCCGTCTTCTTTCCGATGTAGGGGCGTATCGCGATACGCCCTCTTCAGAAGAGGAAGGCGGGAGGAAGCGAAGAGGCGGAAAATGGTGCCTGCCCTTTTTTACTTTTGGGGAGAAGCCGTGTCTCACAGAAAAAGGAGCCTAGTCTATGGCCGGCGAGCGGTTCCCCATCCCTGTCGAACAGATCGAGCGAGCCATCCTGCTGATCCGTGGGCAGAAAGTCATGCTGGACTATAACCTGGCGGAACTCTATGGAGTTAGAACCAAGCTCCTTAACCAGGCAGTCAAACGCAACTTGAAAAGGTTTCCTGGTGATTTTATGTTTCAACTGACTTTTCAAGAGGTTCGAGGTTTAAGGTCACAAACTGTGACCTTAAAGAGAGGGCAGCACATCAAATATCGCCCGTATGCCTTTACGGAGCACGGAATTCTGATGCTGTCGAGCATCTTAAGTAGCGAGCGCGCTGTGCAGGTCAATATTGAAATCATGCGCGCGTTCGTGCGCCTGCGGGCACTGATCGCTTCGAATAAAGATCTCGCCCGCCGTCTAGATGAGTTGGAGAAGAAGTACGACAGCCAGTTTAAAGTGGTCTTCGACGCCATCCGCCGGCTTATGGCATCGCCGCCCAAACCGAAACGCATCGGCTTCCAGACACCATCTAGAACGCAGCCACCCTGAGCCTGTCGAAGGGTCTCTCCTTCCCTCGCCCCCCTAGGGGAGAGGATCAGGGTGAAGGAGGATCTGTAGGGGCGCGGCGTGCCGCGCCCTCTTTGGTCTGAAGACCGAGGCGGGAGGAAGCGGAGGGGGAACGGTGTTCATCCCTCTGGACACACGATCCATTGGCCGAACTGTCTGAAGTCTTCGTCAAAGG
>VBOO01000035.1:0-440 GCA_005877505.1 Nitrospirota bacterium | reverse complement strand
CCGGCTGACTCCGAGGACGCTGAACCCCAGCACATGTCCCTGCTCATCCACGCGCTCCATGACGGCATCATGGGCAGTGGGACGCATGAAGCCAGGTGCCTGGCTGAACTGCACTTCAAGGTAATCCCCTTCCGGGTCAAACCAGACTTTTACTTTTTCGGCCATATGGTCTCCCCTGCCTTGAGCTGATCCGTCAAGTACACCGTGACCACGAAGGCGTCATCCGCCGCATACTTTACCACAACGCACAACCATTTCGGGGAGCCCTCGCCCCCCCGGGGGGAGAGGGTCAGGGTGAGGGGGAAGCCGTAGCGGCGCGGCGTGCCGCGCCCATCTTCAATCCAATGTGGTATTGAATCTCCCGTCACATTTGATCGAAGCTCCGGGTCGAGCAAGCTTGGTCTGGCGGGAGGAAGCGGAGGGGAAGAATTGTAGTCTAA
>VBOO01000012.1 GCA_005877505.1 Nitrospirota bacterium | reverse complement strand
GCGGCGTGACCTTTGACAGCGTCACGTTGACCCGTATCGATCGCCTGCGGGACAACCTGATCATGCTCCTCTATTTGAGCCTGCTGGGCGCATTGATCGTCCTGACCACGCGCGCCGATCTGGGCAGGGCCACGACTGACGCGACGGACGTCCCAGGGAACGTCAAGTCGTTGGTGAACGTCAAGTCGCTGATCGCCCGCGCGCAGCCACACTATCCGCATGCCATCCAGTTCCTGCTGGGGGGGCTGTTCAGCGCCTACACGATCTTCTATTCGCAGAGCGCCTCGCTGACCACGACAGCGGTCTTCTTTGCGCTGCTCATCGCCTTGCTGGTGGGGAACGAATTCCTACGTGACCGCCTCACCAACGCGAACGTGCGCCTGCTCGTGAGCCTCTACGCGCTCGTTGTCTTCAGTTTCTTCACGTTCTTTCTGCCGGTGCTGATCGGGGCCATGAACACGGTTGTGTTCCTGATCGGCGCGGGGTTAAGCGCGGCCGTGACGATCAAAGTGGTTCGGCTGATCTATCAGCAGCAGGAGCCGGTCTCATCGCGACAGAATGTGGTCTGGACCAGCTTGCCGGCCATCGGGCTGATCGTCGTACTGGTGGGGTTCTATTTCCTCAAATGGATCCCGCCGGTGCCGTTGTCCCTGAAATTTGCCGGTATGTATCACAAGGTGGCCAAGGTGGACGATGAATTTCAGCTCGAGTTCGAGAAGGCGGCCTGGTACCAGTTTTGGAAGCGCTCAGACGATCCCTTTCACGGGGAGGGCCCGTCCTATTGCTTCACTGCCGTGTTCGCCCCGGTCGCTTTGCACACGACGATCTTCCATCGCTGGCAGCACCGGGCTCATGCGGGCAGGGACTTCTCGATGACGGACCGGATCCCGATCACGATCGCAGGCGGGCGCGAGAAGGGCTACCGGGGCTACACCGTCAAGCAGCGGGTGGTGCCTGGGGACTGGCGCGTGGACGTGGAGACGGCGGAAGGCCGCGTCATCGGGCGCGTCAGCTTTCGGGTGGAGGAGCCGGGTGGCGAGACGCCGGAGCTCGAGACCATCACGCACTGATCGCGAGACTCATTTGTCTTGGATCAGATCGTCAGCCAGTTCATCGGGGTTGTCCCCGGGCCTAGCCGGAAAATGTTCGGCCAGCAGATCACCGCACTTGGCGATCGCCTTGCAGAAGGCCTCCGTCGGCAAGTCGTCTTTAATCCCTTGCACGAGATCATTCACCAGTGTGTCCCAGGTGCCGAGCGGGACCCTGTCGTTGATAGCCTTGTCGGCCAGTACCTGCACGCGCCGCTCCAGCAGGGAAGCCATGATCAAGATTCCCGTCCCTTCGCGCGTCTTGTGCAGGCCGTGTTCGTAGAACGCCAGTTCGGCGCGCCGGCGCACCTTGAAGGCCATCCGCTCGTTCGAGGAGAAGAACCGTCTCACGACGGAGATGGAGCCAGCCCCATAGCCCACCGCATAGGCGAGCACCACGCCGAGCACGACCCAGCCGGGATGGTGCAGATGCACGACGTGTTGCTCCCAGCCGAGGTCCCAGGTCAGCAGGACGGTCAGAGTTAAGAGCGAAAAGGCGAGCCCCGCAAGGTATCGCGCGTCGCTGTATCGCGCGGAGGAGGGGACGATCATGGGCACGATCTCGCCCCGCGTGCGTCGTTCGGCAGCCTGCACCGCCTCTCGGATTGTTCTGAGGTCGTCGTCCGAAAACATGTTCACCTCACCAACTTCCGGAGGCCCCTCCGCCGCCGAATGACCCACCTCCACCGCTGAAGCCGCCGCCCCAACTGCCCCCACCGGAGAACTCTCCGAAGCTGCCCCCTCCCCAGCCGCCGCTTCCCCTCGCGGGCCGTCGTCCTCCTCCGCTGGCCATCATCAGCAGAAGAAGGAAGATCATCACGATGAGCGCGGCGGCGATGGCCAGCAACAAACCGGTCGAGTGGGCAAGGAGAAAAGCCATGATGCTCCCGCTGAGACTCCCTTTGGCTGTTCCCTGCGACCAAAGAATGGCGGCGGTCAGGAGACCGACCGCCACAGCAAGGAAAAATATCCCCCATGGGCCGCCGGCCGTGCTCAGGGTGTCTCTCCCGTTGCGCGTGGGCGCGGTGTAGGTGCCTTCAATCGTGCCCAGGACCGCCTTGACGCCTGCCGCAATGCCTCCGGCGTAATCCCCGGCCCTAAACTTGGGGACTATTTCCTCACGGACGATGCGGGAGGACTTGGCGTCGGTCAGCGTCCCTTCGAGGCCGTAGCCGACTTCGATGCGGACTTTCCGGTCGCCGGGCACGACGAGGATAAGCACCCCGTTGTCGGTCCCCTTTTGCCCGAGCTTCCAGGTGGTCGCCACCCGATGGGAAAATTCTTCCAGCGGTTCTCCCTGGAGAGAGGGCAGGGTCAAGACAGCCACTTGGTTGCCGGTTCATGGGCTTCCAGCTCTGCGGAGAGCGACGCGGCCAGATCGTCGGGCAGGAGATGGGCCGCATCCACAATCCGCCCGCTGAGCGGAGGGATGTCGAGGGCAGCGGCGGGCGAGGCAAGCGCCGAGACCGTGACTGCTGCCAGCAGAAAAACTACGCCCACTTAGAACTTGACGTCGGGTGGCTTCGAGACGGTCTTCTCGTCGGCCACCGTGAAGTTCGGCTTCACGTCCATTTTGAGGATGTATTTCGCCGTCAGGTTCGTGGGGAAGAAACGCACCATCTTATTGTATTCAGCCACCTTGTCGATGTAGCGCTTGCGGGCGACCGTGATCCGGTTTTCGGTGCCCTCTAACTGACTCTGCAAGTCGCGGAAATTTTCGTTGGCCTTGAGATCGGGATATTTTTCGACGACCACCATCAGCCGCGCGAGCGCCGAGGACAACTCCCCTTGGGCTGCCTGGAATTTCCTGAACGCCTCAGGATCATTGAGCAACTCCGGCGTGGCCTTGATGCCGGCGACCTGCGAGCGGGCCCGCGTCACGGCCTCCAGCGTCTCCCGCTCGTGCGCGGCATAGCCCTTCACGGTGCTGACCAGGTTAGGGATCAAGTCCGCGCGCCGCTGATACTGGTTGAGGACCTCGCTCCACGACGCCTTGATGTCTTCATCGAGTCCCTGGAGGTCGTTGTACCCGCAACCCGGGACCATCACGAGCGTCAAGGCCACGAGCGTCGCCGTCACACCATGTCGAGCATGCATAGGAGGCCTCCTTGATTAAGCTCTTGATTAAGCTTCAACCGCTCCACCGGCTTGCCGGCGTCATCAGTAATACTTTTCCCGATAGATGGGGCACAGGCCTTTCTTCTGCAAGACCGCCGTCACGTCCTTGATCATGCCTTCGTTCCCGCAGAGATAGACAGCAAGGTTCTGCACGGACGCGATGCGCGCCTCCACCAGCGGGGTCACGCGTCCTCGTTCGCCGGACCAGCCGTCCTCGGGACGGGACAGCGTGGTGATGAAGGAGAAGTTCGGATGGGCGCGGGCCAGGGCCTCCAGGTCGTCCTGGTAGTAGAGGTCGCGCTGGCTACGGAGCCCCCAGTAGAGGGTGACCGGGCGCGCGAACCCTCGCTCGCTCAGGGTGTAGAGCATCGAGCGGAGGGGCGCGATCCCCGTGCCGGTCGCCACGAACAGGAGGTCGCGCGCGGGATCCTCCCGCAGGTAGAAGGCCCCGGTCGGGCCCTTGAACTCGGTCTCATCCCCCACGCGGAGGCTGAACAGATAGGTGGAGCCGGGACCGCCCGGCACCAGGTTAAGCACCAACAAGACACGCTCTCCCTGGCTGGGCGGGGAGGCGATGGAATAGGGACGCACGATGGTCCGGTTGAGCGCGTCGCGTCCCACCTCGAACGAGACGAACTGGCCGGCCTTGAACGCGATCGCCGGGGGCTCTTTCAGGCGCAGCTCGATCTCCCGCACGTCATGTGTGAGGTCGCGGACGCGCTCGACCTGGGCGCGGAACCGTTGCAATGGCATCCCCCTAGTATACCGGATGCCGTCCCGTCTGGCCGTCAGCCGCCGGGCTTGAGGGTGAGGTGGCGGACCTGGCCGAACGTCGAGAGGGGTTTTTCGATGTCGTCGTCCTTGCCGACTGCCAGAATGGTCACGCGATCAGGATGCAGGTGCTTCCGCGCGACGCGCAGCAGGTCCTCCTTGGTGAGCTTCACCACGTTGTCCCGGAAGCGCTGCAGGAAGTCCCTGGGCAGCCCATAGTACTCGAGCGCCATGAGGCGGTTCACGATCAGCCCGGCGTCGGCGAAGGAGAAGACGAAGGAGTTGAGGAACGCGTCCTTCGCGAACTGGAGCTCGTCGTCCGTAACGGGCTCCTGCCGCAGCCGCTCCATGTGGTCCAGCATGCTGGCCAGGGCCTGGGGCGTGGACGAGCCTTTGGTTTGCGCATAGAGGAGGAAGACGCCGGGCCCCAGGTTCCCGGGCACCAGCCGGCTCCCCACGGAGTAGGCCAAGCCCTGACTGCTCCGCACGTCCCGGAAGAGGCGGGAGGTGAAGGAATTTCCCCCGAGGATGTCATCGAGCAGGGCCAGCGCGAAGAAATCTGGGTCATCTTCCTTCACCGAGAGGTGTCCAACGCGCAGGTAGGTCTGCGTGAGGTCCCGGTTCAGGATGTTCACCGAGCGGCTGGTTTCAGGCGAGGGCGAGCCGGTCACCGGCGGGAGCGCAGGCAATGTCACGGGCTGTGGCTTCCAGTCGCCAAAAGTTCTGCGCAAGAGGTCCAGCATCGCCGGTTTCGCGAAATCACCGGCGACGCCCAGGATGAGGCCGCTCGGCGTGAAGTAGCGCCGGTGAAAGGCGACAAGGTCCTCGCCCGTGATGCGCGACACGGACTCGACGGTGCTTTCCCGGCCCAACGGGTGGTCGGCGCCGTACATCAACTTCCGGAATTCGCGCGAAGCGATCCCGGCCGGGCTGTCCGGCCGGCGGCGGATGGCGTCCAGGGCCTGGTGCTTCGCGAGCTCCACTCTCGCCGGCTCGAAGGCCGGAGTCCGGACCATGTCGGCGAAGATGGCCAGCCCCCGCGACAGGTCCTTCTTCAGGATGTCCAGCGAGGCCGTGCCGCTCTCTCTGCCGATCCCGATGGTCACGACCGCGGCCAGGTATTCGAGCTCTTCGTCGATCTGGTCGCCGGTCATGCGGGCCGTTCCGCCCGTGCGCATGACGGCGCCGGTCAGGGCGGCGAGCCCGACCTTATCGGGCGGCTCGAAGATGGCGCCCGTCCGGATCATGGCCGACACCGTCACCAGGGGCAGCTCGGGGTCCGGCAGGAGATAGACGATGATCCCGTTCTCCAGAACAATCCGCTCGACCTCCGGAATCGTGAATGTCACCGGATCGAACTTCATGGCGCGGGGGTCGCCGAGCGGGCTGGGAAGCGTCGAGCAGGCGGCCAGCAGCGCTGCGCACACGAGGAGGGAAAACGCCGACCGGGTCATGGCTTGGCTTCCTCTTCCCGCTTCCGCGGCTTGACCAGCGTGGCCACGACGCGGTTGCTCCTGGTGAAGTAGTTGGCGGCCACGCGCCGGATGTCGTCCGGGGTCACCTTGGCGGTGCGGTCGCGCCGCTTGAACGTCTCCCGCCAGTCTCCGTTGATCGCCTGGAAGTAGGCGAGGTGCGAGGCCATTCCGCTGTCGGACCGGAGCGCGCGGACCAGCGTGGCGTCGACCTGGTTGAGGATCTTCTCCAGCTCGCGCGGGGAGACCGGTTCTCGCTTCAGACGGTCGAGCTCTTCGTACACCGCCTCCTCGACCTCCGCGGCGGTGTGCGGCGCTCTGGGCGTGCCGCTGATCACGAACAGGTTCGGGTATTGGGCGCCGGGGTAATCGGAGAACGCCTCGATACTCGCCGCCACCTGCTTCTCCTGGACCAGGCGCTTGTAAAGTCGGGCGGTGCGGCCTTCCGACAGCAGCGCTTCGAGGACATCGAAGACGTCTTCATCCGGATGGCTGGCTGACGGCTTGTGATAGCCGATGAGGAGCTGGGGCTCGGCGGAGAACTCGACCTCCACGCGGCGCTCGCCGGCGTATGGGGGCTCCGTGGTCAGCACGGGCGGGACGGGCGGCCCCGCCGGGATGCGCCCGAACGTCTGCTCTACGAGGGCGAGGACCTTCTTGGGATTGATGTCGCCCACGATGGCCAGCACCGCGTTGCCGGGGCCGTAGTAGGCATGGAAGAAGGCGTCGGTCTGGGCCCGGCTGAGCGCCTGCAGGTCCGAGGGCCAGCCGATCACGGGCAGCCCGTAGGGATGCGCCATGAACGCGGCCGCGGCAAAAGCCTCGTGCAAACTCCCGGTGGGCGAGTTATCGGTGCTTTGACGCCGCTCTTCCAGCACGACGTTCTTTTCCTTGTAGAACTCGCGGAGCACGCTGTTGGCCATGCGGTCGGACTCGAGGGCGGCCCACAACGGCAGGCGATTGGAGGGGAAGCTCAGGTAATAGCGAGTCAGGTCCTTGCCGGTGGTCGCGTTGAGACCCACGCCGCCGTTCCGCTGGTAGAGGGTGGCGAGCTCGGAGGGGACCACGAACCGCTGCGCCTGCGCCTCGACTTCGGTGAACCGCTTGCGCAGCGCGGCCATGCGCGTCTGGTCGGCCGCCGGGCCTTTGTCCATTTCGGCCATGATGGCCTCCGCAAGGCGGTCCAGCTCCTCCAGGAGCGGCTTCTCCTTCTCGGCGTCCGTGACTCCGATCGTGCGGGTCCCCTTGAATGCCATGTGCTCGTAGAGGTGCGCGACGCCCGTGATGCCGTTATGCTCGTAGACGCCGCCGACCTTGTAGGTCAGATTGACGGCGACGATCGGCGCCTGATGACGCTCCATCATCAGGAGGGTCAGGCCGTTGGCGAGCCGATGTTCGACGACCCGCTCTTCAAGGTTCGCGGCCGAGGCGAGGCTGGCGAGCAGGAGCAGGCTGAGGAGGGGGGCAGGGACCCGGCGTGGCATCAGACGAACAGCTCGATCAGCTCTTCCGGCTTCTCGATGAACCACTCCGGCCTGCAGGCGGCCATCTTCTCGCGGTTGCCCATGCCGTAGCCGACGGCGCAGACCTTGAGGCCGGCGTTGTGCCCGCCATTGATGTCGTTCGTGCTGTCGCCGATCAGGACCGCCCGGTCCTTTTTGACTTTCAGCTCGTCCAGGATCTTGAGGAACATGCCGGGCTCCGGCTTGAGGCCGTACCCGTCATCTCCGCCGACGGCGTAGGCGAAGTGGTGCGCGCCCAATCCCTGCAGGATGCGTGTGGTGTATTCCAGCGACTTGTTGGTCGCGACGGCCTTGAGCTTGCCGGCGAAATGGTTGAGCACGGTCTCGACGCCGGGGTAGAAGCGCGTATGGTCGAGGCAGTGGGCGAGATAGTGCCCCCGGAAGATTCGCAATGCCTCCTCGTAGCGCAACTGGTTCTCCTCCCCGACGGCGAGGCGAAGCAGGCGCTTGATCCCGTCGCCGACGAAGCTGAAGATCTCCTCCTGCGAACGCCGCGGCAGGCCCAGGTCCCCCAGCGTGAGATTGACGGCTGTGGCGATGTCCCACTTGGACTCGATCAGGGTGCCGTCGAGATCGAAGATGAGCAGGTCAATCGTATGCTTCTGCATGGCGCGGCATTATACCAAAGGTCAGAGGCGTTGGATGAGGAGGCCGATGATAGCCGCCAGACCGCCGGTGACCGCGATCGCATAGCCGATGCCGCCGAGCACGAACCAGAGGCGGATGCGCCGGTGCTCCTCCGGCGTCAGTTGGCTATGGTGGCGCGTCGGATGAATCCACCATTTAGGCGGCAGATTGCCGCGCTCGATCAGAGTGCGGCGCAGCACCACGTGGTACCAGAAGCCGGTCGGGATCCCTTCCGCCAGCCCGACCAGCATCATGAGCACTCCGATGCTGGAGAAGAGTTGGGGCGTGATGATCGTGATGAGGTACCCGAGGAGGCCGATCCCGACAAGCGTCGTCAGCAGGAAGACGATTTCATGCATGTGTCAACGGGTCCTGTCGTGCTTCGACAAGCTCAGCATGACCGGAATGAATCCGCTCGCCCTGAGCCAGTCGAAGGGCGCTCCGCCAGGGTCTCACGCGGCGCCACCTGTCGTCGGTTGACGGAAGTCAGCTGGAGGCGCATAACGTTACCACGACCTCGTCGCCGAAGACCTCGGCGGAGTGGACGACGTTCGCAGCCAGGTCGAGCCGGTCCCCTGGTTCGAGAATAAGCTCCTTTCCATCTACACACACCCTCATCCGGCCGTTGACCACCCAACGGATCTCAGCGTCGGCGTGAGCATGGTCGCCGTAGACGTCCCCCGGCATCAAGTCGAACCGGGAGGGCTTGAGGCCCTCCTGTTCCAGGCGGGCGCGGATTTTGTTGATGGTCACCTGGCCGGCGGTGGCCGGCCAGCGGGTCACGGTGAACGTCTGCATGGCGTATCCTACTAACCAGGAGCAGATTGTAGCAGAAAACCCTGTTCTTGACGCTACCGGGAGGGCGTGATAGAGTTCCGTACTTTTCTTTATGAAGACCACCGCCTCCAGAAAGCTCTTCGAGGCCGCACTGCGGGTGATGCCCGGCGGGGTGAACAGTCCGGTCCGCGCCTTCAAGGCAGTCGGGACCCTTCCCCATTTCATCGCCCGTGCCAAGGGGGCCAAGCTCTACGACGCGGACGGCAACGCCTTCGTGGACTACGTGCTGTCCTGGGGGCCGCTGGCCCTGGGCCACGCGCCGGCGCCCGTCGTCAGGGCGATCGCACGCGCGGCGGCGCGAGGCACCAGCTACGGCGCGCCGACGGCGCTCGAAGTGACCCTGGCCGAGATGATCGTCGAGGCCGTCCCCTCGATGGAGCGCGTCCGCCTCGTCAGCTCGGGCACCGAGGCCGTGATGAGCGCGATCCGGCTGGCGCGGGCCTACACCGGCCGTGATGCGATCCTCAAGTTCGAGGGGTGCTATCACGGCCACGCCGACTCACTCCTGGTGAAGGCCGGCTCGGGCGTGGCGACCCTGGGCATTCCGGACAGCCCCGGCGTCCCGGCCGACCTGGCCCGGCACACCTTCACGGCCCCGTACAACGACATCGGGGCGGTCGAGCGCCTGCTGGAGGGGCACCGGGGCAACTTCGCCTGCGTGATTGTGGAGCCAGTGGCGGGCAACATGGGCGTGGTGCCTCCCCATCCTGATTTCCTGAACCGCCTGCGCGACCTGACCCACCATTATCGGATCGTGCTGATTTTCGACGAAGTCATCACCGGCTTCCGCGTGGCCTACGGCGGCGCGCAAGCCCGCTACGGCGTCACGCCGGATCTGACGTGTCTGGGGAAGATCATCGGCGGCGGGCTACCGGTCGGGGCCTACGGCGGGCGGGCTGACCTCATGAAACTCATCGCGCCGGATGGCCCGGTCTACCAGGCGGGGACGCTGTCAGGAAATCCCCTGGCGGTCACGGCCGGCATCGAGACCCTGAAGCTGCTCAAGAAGTCCGGGGTCTACCGCCAGTTGGAAGAGCGCGGCCGGCAGTTGGGCGACGGGCTCAACCGCGCCGCCCGCGAGGCGGGGATCGCGACCACGCTCAATCGGGTGGGGTCCATGATGACGCTATTCTTCACGCCCGGCCCGGTGACCGATTACGCCTCAGCCAAGAAGTCCGATACCCAGGCCTACGCGAGGTTCTTCCGCGCCATGCTGAGCCAGGGG
>VBOO01000011.1:9450-12960 GCA_005877505.1 Nitrospirota bacterium | reverse complement strand
ATGGCCCTACTGCGACGAAAAACAAAAATCAATGGACCATGACAGCAGGATTGATTCTTGGCCGAATTCCGATCTGGGAAAGGGTCAGAGCTGTCGTCGGCCTCGGCTATCAGACCCCCATCACCGACTTCCGTAACCAGGATCATACGTGGCTATTGACAGTCCGCTTCCCCTTTTGAAATGAGAGGAGACTGAGGCCGGTGGATCTGATCTCTAATATTCGGTTCTGGGCCGAAGCAGGCTTAGATAGCCTTCCTTCGCGGACTCAAGGAGCCCTTTAGCGATCGGGCGTGATAGTCCTGTGTAGGTCTGCGTAAGATCGTCGCTGGCCTCGCCCTGCTCGTCCAGCACCTTCCCCCCAATCGGGCTGCTCGGCCCTAGATTCATGAATTGAATCTCCCAGGTCCCCAAATAAGTCAGCTTGTCAGGTTGCACGGTAAATCTCGCCAGCAGCTGTCCTTCCCAGAACCCGAATCGCTCTTCATACATCAGCTTGCTGACTTCGTAGGACCCAGCCGGCAGATCGAGCACGAACATTCCATTCTGGGTCAGCGGACTGGTCACATACTTTCTCCCGGATTTGAGCTGAATCAGCACCCACCCAAATTCCTTTGGAAACGACGGCAATGCGGACAGTTGGTCTTCGCCGTCCCGGATGACAGCGATGCGCCCGAACACCAGTCCATTCCCCGGCTTTTCCATGAACGGCGAACCGGGCCGAACAGGGAAGACAAGCTCTGCGCAGCCCCATACACAGCCGGCTGTGCCCGCCGCAATGAGAAGCTTGAAGACGCCTGCCCTCAAGTCGTGAACTCCCATGGACGTTTCCCTGGCCCCGCTTCGGCGGTCACGATAAAATAAAGCTAAACCGTTGTCAAATTGATAGTAAAAGTGCACTGTTTTCAGTGAATTGACTATCTCATAGTCGGTAATTTATCGTTACTTCCCTGGCAGTCATACTTACAGAAAGGAGGAGCAATCATGAGACGTGGATGGAAAGTTTTTGCAGCGGCGGTTCTTCTGGTCCTGGTGAGTGGGGAGCCATCCGCGTGGGCGGATAACGGGGAGCAGATTCTGGACCTCCTGCTCAAGAAGAAGGTCATCAGCCAGGAGGAGTACGACCAGATCAAGAAGGAGGCCAAGGAACCTGCGGCCGCACCGACCCAGACCCCCGAGCCGCCGGAAGGTAAGCTGGCGCCGATCGGCTCTTACAAGGACATGGAGACCAGGAGGGCCGGTATCGAGAATCTTCGCAAGGAAGGTTATAGGAACGTCTGGACGAGCCTCGATACCCTATTGAAGCATTCCGAGCGGGTCAGCGTCGGGGTGACGGCGTTGAAGGTGCAGTATCGCGCGGACAACACGGACCTAAAGCCGGGGACGGCGTCCGATCCTGCCACCGGGTTTGCCGGGACCGTGCCGACCCGTGACGAGAATGGGTTTCGCATCACTAGGGCAGAGTTTTACATCACTGGGCGAATGATGCCATGGGCGACATATTATGCCGAGGCGGATTTCTCGCGTCAGAGCGAGATCGTGATGAACAACGCGCGTATGGATTTCTATACCAAAGACATGCCCTATGTGAATGGACTGTACCCCTATCTCAGCGAGATCCGAGTGGGGCAGTTTGGCCCGCCTTTCGGTATAGAGGCTCCCGCATCGCAGGGGTTGATCGACTTTATTAACCGGGCCTACTACTCGGACCTGTCGGTCAGCAGCGTATTTCTGCGCCCGGGCGATCCCACGCTCAATCCGTTCTTCAAAACCAACGGGAACGGATTCGTTCAGAAGTTTGATGTGGGTATTTATTTCATCCATAAGGCGCCGCAATTGCCGATGGCGCCTGTACTGGAATGGGCCGTCGTCAACGGCGCTGCCCGTAACTTCAATGACAACAATGCCGACAAGGATCTCCTGGGGCGATTGATCCTGACGCCGACCGAAGGCATGAAGCTACATTTTGCCGGCTATACCGGGACCAACTTTTATACTGGTGCTGCCTCAGGCCCATTGCAGCCCAACACGGATGTCAAGAAATTCAGGCAAGGCGTGATGTACACGTACATCCCGCCGGGCTTCCCGAGGGTGAAACTCCAGGCCGAATACGTCGAAGGGAACGACAACGGCTTCCGGCGCCGGAGCTGGTACCAGTATATCCTGTACCGGCCCTTCTCCTGGTTGCCGAACTTCGAGCCGGAGTATCGGTATGAACAGTTCACCATTGATACGAACCGGCCCCACAACACGCTCGACCGGCACACGTTCGGCTTCAACTACTATTTTCACACGAATGTAAAACTGACCGTGAACTACGAGATCAAGCATGACCAGAACGGCGGCGGGGATACCAATCCGAACAACAAGAACTTTTTCGCCACGGAGATCCAGTTCCGGTACTGAGGATCGCATTGACAGCCGGGTTGCTCGTCGCATAGTCGGGATTGCATTGGCAGGATGGCTGGGGGGAGCCTGGGCGGTTTCCGCGTGGGCGGGCGAGGTCACCATCGCCGCCGCCTCGGATTTGAACTTCGCGTTCAAGGAGATCGTGGCGGAGTTCGAGAAGAGGACCGGGAACACGGTCAAGCTATCGCTGGGGTCTTCGGGGAACTTTTTCGCCCAAATCTCGAACGGAGCCCCGTTCGACCTGTATTTCTCGGCGGACATCTCCTATCCCAAGGAGTTGGAAGAAGACGGGCTGGCTGAGCCGGGCACACTCTATATGTATGCGGTGGGTCGGATCGTGTTGTGGGTCCCGAAGGGCTCGCCGATCGATGTCGGAGCGTTGGGAATCAAGGCCTTGCAGCATCCGTCAGTCAAAAAGATCGCCATCGCAAATCCCAAGCACGCGCCGTATGGACGTGCGGCCGTGGCGGCGATGGAGCACTTCAAGGTCTATGAGGCAGTCAAGGACAAGCTGGTGCTGGGCGAGAACATTTCGCAGACGGCGCAGTTTGTCCAGACCGGCGGCGCCGACATCGGCATTGTCGCGCTGTCGTTGGCGGTCGCGCCGGCCATGAAAGAGACCGGAGCGTACTGGGAAGTCCCGCTGGACGCCTACCCGAGGCTCGAGCAGGGGACGGTAATTCTGAAGGCCGCCAAAGATCAGAAGGCGGCTCGTGCATTCCTGGACTACATCAAGAGTCCTGAAGGCACTGCTGTCTTGAAACGATATGGGTTCTTCCATCCTGAGAAGACCGTTCCGTGAAAGAGGAGCTTGATACGTTTCTAGCATTTTCGAGCTTTACAGTAGTTGACTTCTCTCTGATTTATACCTAGCATTGCATCAAAATTTCTACCCTCAATGAGGTAAGGTGTGCCAAGAAAATCTCATGCTCTCGTTGCCGATGGCCCCGGGGAAGTCCTGACGGCGCGCGAGGCCGCCAAGTATCTACGGCTGGCCCTGCCGACTTTCTACCGCTACATGTGGCAGGGCAAGATTCCCAGCTCGAAGATCGGTGGGCGGTACCGGTTCAAAAAATCGTTGTTGGACAGATGGCTCGGCAAGAA